>CAZZYU010000010.1:11442-21778 GCA_964658375.1 uncultured Acetobacteraceae bacterium
TTCGAGGCCCGTCCGCCGCTTCCTCGTCGGAGGCCGTCCGTATCACCCGTGATACAGTCGTCTCCGTGGCCGAGGTCAGCATCCGAGACCTCCGTAACCACGGCGGGGACGTGGTCGACCGCGCCGAGCGTGGAGAGCGGATCACGATCACCCGCGCAGGCAAGCCAGTGGTCGAGCTGCGGGCGCTTGCGCGACCAGCGCTGGCGCCCGAGGTACTCATTGAGCGCTGGCGCCATCTACCGGCGCTTGATCTCACACAGCTCCGAGCGGATAGCGACGCGGTGATCGATCCGTCGTTGTGAGTGCGACGCCTCCCCGCATGCGGGGGATCCTGGACACCTCCGCGGTGATCCGCCTGCCGCAGCTCTCCGATCCCGGCGTGCTGCCCCTCGAGCCCGTGATCACCGCGGTCACGCTCGCCGAGCTATCCGTCGGCCCGCTCGTCGTCAGCGACGAGCAGGAGCGAGCTGCTCGACAAGCCCACCTGCAGCAGGCAGAGGCAGACTTCGCCGCGCTCCCGTTCGACGCCGCGGCCGCTCGCGCGTTCGGACGGGTCGCCGCTTCGCTGCGTCGCGTGGGACGAAAGCCGGCCGCGCGTGCCCACGACGCGATGATCGCCGCGATCGCAATCGCCAACGATCTGCCGGTCTACACCTGCACCCCGTCGGACTTCGCTGGCATCGAGGGGCTGACGATCGTCGCCATCTGAGGACTGAGACCGCGGCACCGCAGACGACCTGGCCAGGGTGCGATAAAAGGGGTCTGACAGGCACCAAGTCTCGCAACACGCGAGTTTGCGCGCAGCCTCAACGTTCTTCGCATGGGAGGCCGAGCAGCAAGGTCGCAGGACCTGGGTGCGGCGGCTCCTGCCACCAAAGACGAACGGAGTTGTCTATGCGCACCGCTTCCAAGCGTGTCCTGTCGGTCGGCGTCGCGGCGGTCATGGCCGCCGGTGCCGCGTCAGCGGCCCAGGCGAGCTCGACCAACGTCGTGACCGCGATCAAGGCACAGGACAAGATCATCTCGAAGACCATCGGGTACAAGGAGCTCAACGGGAAGATCCAGGCCAAGACGCCGGCTCAGGCCAGGCGCTTGATCACCAACCTCGACAAGCTCGAAAAGATCTCCGCACATTCCGTCGACATCGTCGCGGCGTCCACCGCGTCCAGCGCCAAGCAGCGCGAGGGCAAGCAGGACTGGATCAAGGGCTCACGGGAGCAGAACCGCGGGCTGCTTCAGCTGGACGCGGCGCTGAAGGACGTGCTCGACAAGAAGGTCGCCGCGTTCAAGCGCGAGTACCCCAAGGCGATCAAGACGTTCGCCGCCGGCACCAAGCTGGGGATCAAGGGCGACAAGCTGCTCGGGCTTCCCATCACCGACTGATCCCGGCTCAGATGACAGCGGACACCCCCGAGGCAATCGCGATCGGCGCCGATGGGGTGGCCCGCTGCCGCTGGGCGCAGGCGACCGAGGAGTACCGCGCCTACCACGACACGGAGTGGGGGTTTCCGGTCTCCGACGACGTCCGCCTGTTTGAGAAGCTGAGCCTCGAGGGGTTTCAGTCCGGGCTCTCGTGGCTGACGATCCTGCGTAAGCGCGAGGCGTTTCGCGCCGCGTTCTCGGGCTTTGACCTGCCGACGGTCGCCGGCTACGGCGAGACGGAGGTCGCGCGCCTGCTCGACGACCCGGGGATCGTGCGCCATCGCGGCAAGATCGAGGCGGTGATCAACAACGCCGGTCGCGCGCTCGAGCTGATCGCCGCGGAGGGCTCGCTGGCCCATCACGTGTGGAGCTTCGCTCCACGACCTCGCGCGCACGCGCTCTCGGGTGCCGACCTGGCGACGCTCACCCGCACCCCGGAGTCCACGGCGCTGGCCTCAGACCTCAAGGCGCGCGGCTGGCGGTTCGTCGGTCCGACCACCGCCTATGCGTTCATGCAGTCGATGGGGCTGGTCAACGACCATCTCGACGGCTGCGATGCGCGGCCGCGAGCCGACGCCGCGCGGGCCGCGTTCACGGTTCCGTAGGCGGAACCCACACCCTGCCCTCCAGGGCGTACTCCGGGTCGGGTACGAGCTGTCGCAGCGCCGGCTCGTGCTCAGCCATCACGAGCGCCGAGACGGCGGCGTCAAACGCGTCCTCGGAGCCGGCCGCGCGCTCGAGCAGCTCGGGCGGCTGCCGGGCGAAGCGATCGAACAGCAGCGCTCGCCGCGCCGCCCAACGGCTCTTGATCACCGGCCCGGTCATCACGCGGGGATAGATCTCAAGCGCCGTCGGCGATCCGCTGCCGACAAACGGCCAGATCGAGAAGCCGGCCCGCCGGAGCGTCAGCAGATGCGGCATTCCCCGGATCGAACCGGTTCCGACCGCGCCCGAGCCGCCGATCTGGAAGACCGACTTCGCCCCGGGCGCGTGCTCGCGGTCGGTCCGCCGCAGGCGCCGGCCGGGTGGGACCGGGTTGGGCATCCCGGGTCGCCCCCAGAACGGAGGCCGGACCTCGGTGAGCAACCGCTCTCCCGTGCCGTCGGCCATCGCCGCCCACACCTCGGGACCTGACCGCCAGCCGCGCTGCGCACACCACCACGCCGGGAACGAGAAGGCGAAGTCCAGGCCCACGATGAGCGCGGGGTCACGCCGCGCCCGCTCGATCAGCCACGCGATCACGCCCGCTCGATCGCGTCCGTTCTCCAGGAAGCCCAGCCGGCCATCGCGGACCTCGGCGATCCAGATCGCCTCCTGCGCTCGCGCGACGCGACCGGACCAGTCGACGGCCACGCACGTCACGGGTTGGACTCAGCTGGACGGGGTGGACTCAGGTGAACGCCGAGATGCCGGTGAGCGCCCGGCCGAGAATCAGCGACTGCACGGAGTCGGTGCCCTCGTAGGTGTCGACGACCTCCATGTCGGTCATGTGCCGCGCGACGTGGTTCTCCAGCAGCAGGCCGTTGCCGGCGAGGATGTCCCGCGCTTCGCTGCAGATCAGCTTGGCCCGGCGCACGTTGTGCAGCTTGGCCAGTGACGCCATCGGTCCGGTCATCTGTCCGGTCTCCTGGAGCGCCGCGAGCCGGAAGCACATGAGCTGCATCGCCGTCAGCTCGGCGGCCATCGTGGCCAGCTTGGCCTGCACAAGCTGAAATCCGGCGATCGGGCGACCGAACTGGGTCCGCTGCCCGGCGTAGTCCAGGGCCGCCTGCATCGCGGCCATCCCGTGGCCGACGCACTCCCACGCCGCCCCGCCACGGGTTCCGTCGAGCACCCGCGTGGCATCGCGGAACGTCTGCGCCTGGGCGAGCCGGTGGCCGACCGGCACCCGCACGCCGTCCAGCGCGATCTCCGCCTGCCAGACGGCCCGCTTGCCGATCTTTCCGGCGATGACCGTCGAGCAGTCAAATCCCGGGGTCCCCTTCTCGACGAGGAAGGCACCGACGTTGCCGGAGTCGTCGCGCGCCCACACGACGACCACGTCGGCGAACGAGGCGTTGCCGATCCAGCGCTTGGCCCCGTCAAGGACATAGTGATCGCCGTCGCTGCGGGCCGTGGTCTCCAGCGACACCGAGTCCGATCCGTGGCCGGGCTCGGTCAGCGCGAAGGCCCCGATCGTCTCCAGGCGAGCCATCGGCGGCAGCCACCGTGTCTTCTGCTCCTCGGAGCCCAGCAGCGCGATCGATCCCATCGCCAGGCCCGAATGGACGCCGAAGAACGTGTTGAAGCTGCCGTCGGCCCGGGCCAGCTCCCGGGCGACGATGCCCGCTCCCAGGCGGCTGAGTCCCGGACAGCCGTAGCCCGTCACCGAGCCGCCGACGACGCCGAGCCGGGCGAGTGGCGCGATCAGCTCGAACGGGAACTCCGCGCGCTCCCAGTAGTCGTTGATCACGGGAAGGACATGCTCGTCGCCGAACGCGCGCACCCGGTCGCGCAGCGCGCGCAGCTCGGGCGTCAGCGTCTCGTCGAGGAGATAGGGGTCGTCGGCCTGGATGGACCCGGGGCCGACCGAGCGCCGGGGCGGCTGTGCGATTGACGTCATGCTGGGCGTTCTACCCGATTTCGGCCAACAGCCGGTCGGTCTCGGCGTCCCCGGCCCCGTCGAAGTACCGGTCAAGCACCTGCTGAAAAGTCGGCTCCGCGTCGGCCGCGCGCCCGAACAGCGTCATCGACGAGCGCAGCTTCAGCGCGTCAACGGGTCCGAACACGTCGACGGCCGACGGGCCGGTCGGGAGGTCGATCAGCGTCTGAGTCGATCCCCGCAGCCTCGGTCCGAGCACCGGATCGTCCAGGTAGGCCCGCGCCTCCTCGAGTCCCGAGATGGCGTAGTGCTGAGCGGTGGGGCTGCGTCCGAGTCCCCGGAGCTGGGGGAAGACGAACCACATCCAGTGACCCGTCTTGCGGCCCGCTCTCAGCTCCGCCTCGGCCTGCTCATACACCCCGCCCGCCTGCGCCTCCCGGAACCGGCGCAGGTCACACCGGTCGCTCACGCCGGACTCATCATCGGCCCGGCGCCCGGGGCGCCACGGCTCAGCTCAAGCGGCGGCGGCGATGTCCCGGGCGGACTGCGGCCCGCAGGCCCGCAGGTCGGCGGCCAGGCGTTCGGCGGTCACCCGTTCCCAGCGGCCGCTGTCGACGAGTGAGTCGCACAGCTCGTCGGTGTCGTGCATCGCCGCGCGCGCCGCACCGTCCTCGTCGAGATCGGAGCTGAAGATGAGGTTGTCCGCGGCGTGCCGGATGCGCTCCTGCTCGAGGTCAAGCAGCTTGCTGGGGCCCAGCTCGTCGAGCGTGAGCATGACGCGGCGATAGGCCTGTGTGCGTTCGGGGCTCATCGGGACTCCCTCCTTGCGGGGGTGGTGGTTCTCAAGATGATGTCGGTCGCGGTGTGGGATGGGCTTGGCCCACTGTCCAAGGTTTACCCGGATCGCGTTGTACGAACGAACGTGCTCCGGTCGCTGCAGACGACGCCCCTCACGATAGGACGGACCGCCGCGGCGGCGATCGAGGCCTATAACCTCGCCGGGGTGAGCCACAACCGATGGATCCCGTCGTCGGCCTGATGGCACCCGGCGGCTCCCGCCATCTCGCCCGGCTCGCGCAGGCCGGGTTCGAGCGCCGCGGCGATCATCCGGCGCTGTTGTTCGACGGGCGCTGGTACTCGTCGGCGCAACTGTTTGACCGGGCGGCCCGGCTGGCCGGCGGACTCACCGAGCTCAGACTGTCCCCCGGCGACCGGGTGGTCGTGACCATGGCCAACTGTCCGGAGGTATCGATCGCCTATCACGCGCTGTGGCGCGCCGGCCTCGTCGTCACCCCGGCGACCTTCCTGCTGGGACCCGAGGACCTGCGCCACGTGATCGCCGACTCCGGCGCCCGTGCGGTCCTCACCACCCCGGACTCCCTGGAGAAGGTGCGGACCGCGGCCGACGGCCTGCCCGAACTGCGACACATCATCTGCACCGAGCCCGCCGAGGGGCCGGTGCTCGACCTCGGCGAGCTGCAGGAGGCGGCGCCAGGCCCGATCGTCGACCGCGACGACGACGACCTCGCCGCCGTGCTCTACACCGGCGGGACCACCGGTCAGGCCAAGGGCGTGATGCTCTCCCACGCCAGCCTGCATTTCACCGGCGGTGCCGCCTACGCCGCCTCGCATCTGCCGGGTGCCACCCGGGCGCTGGCCACGCTGCCGCTGTCACACGCCTATGGCCTGCTGATCACCGTGAGCGGCCTGCACAGCGACGAGGCCGGCTTCTCGGTACTCCTGCGCTGGTTTGATGCGCACACGTTCCTGGAGATGATCCAGGAGCACGAGCTGCAGCACAGCTCGGTCGTGCCGACGATGATCCAGCTGCTGCTCGCCTGCCCGCTGGAGGACTATGACCTGTCTTCCCTGCGCTACCTGACCTCAGGCGGCGCGCCGCTTGCCGAGGAGACCGAGCGGGCGTTCATCCGCCGGGTTCCGGGCGCGACGATCCGCCAGGGCTACGGCATGACGGAGACGGCGGCGCTGATCTCCTCGACGCCGATCGGGCGCGAGCGCGTGGGTTCGGTCGGGATTCCCGTCCCCGGCACCGATCTGGAGATTCGCGACGACGCCGGCCGGGCACTGGCCGCGGGGGAGGCCGGCGAGGTCTGCGTGCGGTCGCCCGGCATGATGCGCGGCTATTGGCGCGCGCCTGAGGCGACCGCCCAGACGATCTGCGACGGGTGGCTGCATACCGGCGACATCGGCTATCTGGACGGCGACGGCTATCTGTTCATCGTCGATCGCAAGAAGGATCTCATCATCCGGGATGGCTTCAACGTCTACCCGCGCGACATCGAGGACGCGCTCACCGAGCACCCCGAGGTCCAGATGGCCGGGGTTGTCGGCAGGCCGAGCGAGCGGCATGGTGAGGAGGTCGTCGCGTTCGTCGCGCTCGCCCCGGGGTCGACGCTCACCTCCGAGCAGCTGGTGGCCTGGGCCAGGACGCGGATCGGCGGCTACCGCTACCCCCGGGAGATCCACGTCGTCGATGCGGTGCCGTTGACCCCGGTCGGCAAGATCAACCGCAAGGCGCTGCGGGGCCGGCTGAGCGAGACCGTCTGAGCTCAGCGAGGCTCCTCGTCGCCGTCCGGCGGCGCGAGGCCGGCCGTTCACCGCCGCGGTCGCCGGGGTAAGTTGCTCGCCATGCCCACTCCTCGTTACCGCCGACCCTCCAACCGCGCGCTGGTCCTGTTCGGGGCCACCGGCGACCTCGCCAAGCGCAAGCTCTTTCCCGGCTTCTATCACCTGTACAAGGCGGGCCTGATGCCCGAGCAGTTCCGGATCATCGGCTCGGGCCGGCACTCGCCCGGTTCCGACGAGGAGTTCCGGGAGCTCGTGCGCACGGCGCTCAGCGAGCACGGACGGATGGAGCTCGACGACAGCTGGGAGGAGTTCGCCTCGCGGCTGAGCTTCGTCGTCTCCTCCGACGAGGACGGCTCCGCGCTCGCCGAGGCGGTGACCGCGGCCGAGGACGAGATCGACGCCGAGGGCGAGCGCCTGGTCTACCTGTCGGTCCCACCCGGGGCGATGGGGCCGATGGTGCGGATGCTCGGCCAGACCGGGATCGCCGAGCACTGCTCACTCGTCGTCGAGAAGCCGTTCGGCCACGACGTCGCCAGTGCGCGGGAGCTCAACGCGGGCCTGCACGAGGTCCTGCCCGAGGAGTCGATCTACCGGATCGATCACTTCCTCGGCAAGGAGGCGGCGCAGAACATCCTCGCCCTGCGGTTTGCCAACGGCATCTTCGAGCCGGTGTGGAACCGCGACCACATCGCCTACGTCCAGATCGACGTGCCCGAGGCGCTCGACATCCAGGGCCGGGCGAGCTTCTACGAGGAGACGGGCGCGTTTCGCGACATGATCGTCACGCACCTGCTGCAGATCCTCGGGATCGTCGCGCTGGAGCCGCCGTCGCGGATCGACGCCGAGTCGCTGCACCTGGAGCGCACAAAGGCGTTTGACGCGATCCGCCCGATCGACCCCGACCGGGTCGTGTTCGGCCAGTACGACGGCTACCGCGAGGAGGACGACGTCGCCGATGACTCGACCGTCGAGACGTTCGCCGCGCTGGAGGTGTGGGTCGACACCTGGCGCTGGTCGGGCGTGCCGTTCTACCTGCGCACCGGCAAGTCGCTGGCGCAGGGTCGGCGCACGGTGACGATCGGCTTCACCGAGGCGCCGTTGCGGATCTTCCCCAACCAGGACAGCGACACGGTGACGCGGCCCTCCGAGCTCGTGTTCGAGCTGTCCGACGATCCCCAGGTCCGGATCGAGGTCCACGCCAAGATCCCCGGACCGACGATCGAGCTCGGGCGCGCCGCGCTCACGCTCGACGTCGACAAGGCGTTTGACGGACATGACGGGCTGGAGGCCTACGAGCGGCTGCTGCACGACGTGATGCTGCGTGAGCGGCTGCTGTTCACCCGTGCCGAGCAGATCGAGCGGCTGTGGGAGGTCTGCGCGCCGGTGATCGACAGCCCGCCGGCCCCCGAGCCCTACGAGCAGGGCTCGTGGGGACCCGACGCCGCGCTGGCGCTGCCCGGTGAGCTCGGCTGGCGCCTGCAGGACGACGGCGAGGACTGATCGCGGCCCGGGCTCAGTCGCCGGGCAACCAGGTCGGCGCAAAGCGCGCCGGGACGTCGGGGGCACAGTCGGCGTAGGCCTGCTCGGGGTCGTCGGTCCGGCGCGTGACCCCGGCGCCGTGGCGCTGGGCGACCTCGGAGGCCGGATAGACGACCGCGCCGCCGGAGCGGGTCCCGACGGCGAGCAGGGCGCACGGTCCGTCGCCGGCGCCGACGAAGACGTGCTCGGTCCAGGCCGGGCAGTGGACAAAGTCCCACTGACGCAGCGGCCGCTCCTGCTCCTCGATGATCAGCAGGCATTCGCCGGCGAGCACGAGGAAGTCCTCCTGCTCGTTCTCGCCGTGGTAGTAGCAGCTGGCCTGCCCGGGTTCCAGGACGCCGATGTTGATCCCGAAGCCGGGGAAGCGCGCGCCGCTCGATTCGCCCTCGAAGCGCGTGTAGGCGCCGAACTCCCCGGCCACCCAGGCCGCATCCCGGGCGTTGAGGACGAACCATCCATGACCGGCGGGGGCGACTCCCTCGCCCTGGGGCGCGATCTCGGCCTCGTTGACCATCGGGGAATTATGCCCGGCCGGTCCGCTCACCGGGCGCCGGGATCCCGGCGGTTGTCTAGGATCGTCGGCTGATGAGCGTGCTCAGTCAGGTGCTGGGTCGTCGCATGCACCTGATCGCCCCGGCGACGACCGAGTTGCGCCACGACCGAGATCTGCCCGTCGCGATGGATGACGGGGTCGTGCTGCTGGCCGATCGCTGGGTCGCGGCCGACGCCGCCGAGACCCCCCAGCCGACGGTGCTCGTCCGCTCCCCCTACGGCCGCCGCGGGTTCGTGGGATTGCTGTTCGGACGCCTGCTGGCCGAGCGCGGGTTGCAGGTCGTCGTGCAGAGCGTGCGCGGCACGTTCGGCTCCGGCGGCGAGTTCCAGCCCTTCGACGAGCGCGCCGACGGCCTGGCGACGCTGCGATGGCTGCGCGAGCAGCCGTGGCACCGGGGGGCGATCGGCACCGCCGGGCAGAGCTATCTGGGGCTCGTCCAGTGGGCCCTGGCCGGCGAGGCGGGCGATGACCTGGCGGCGATGGCGATCCAGGTCAGCGCCTCGCAGTTTCACGACCAGACCTACCCCGGGGGCTCGATCTCGCTGGAGACCGTCGCCTCGTGGCTGGTGATCGTCGCGCTGCAGGAGCGGCGCCTGGCGCCGCTGTCGATCAACCGCAGCCTGCGGGCCCTGGCGCCGCTGCTGGGCGAGCACCCGCTGATCGGGCTCGACGAGCTGGCCACCGGCGCGCCGGTGGCGTGGCTGCGCGAGGGCTTCGAGCACCCCGGGCGCGAGGAGGAGTACTGGTCGCGCCGGGACTTCTCGGCGACGGTGCCGTCGGTCACCGCCCCCGTCTCGTTCGTCGGGGGCTGGTACGACATCCTGCTGCCGTGGATGCTCGATGACGTCGAGGCGCTGCAGGCCGCCGGCCGCCGGCCGCGGCTGCTGATCGGGCCCTGGACGCACACCTCGCCCGAGCTGATGTCGGCCGGACACCGAGACACGATCGCCTGGCTGCGCGCCCATCTGCTGCACGATGAGCGGCTGCTCGACAGCCGCGACCCCGCCGCGACGGTCCGGCTCAAGCTGACCGGCCAGGACGGCGGCTGGCGGGACTTCGCCAGCTGGCCGCCCGAGTCGGCGCCGGTCGCGTGGTACCTGCACGCCGGCGGACGGCTGCGGAGCGAGCCGCCGGCGGACGGGGAGGCCGACGGCGAGCGCTACCGCTATGACCCGGCCGACCCGACGCCGTCCTACGGCGGGCCGGTGCTGATGTCACGCGAGCCGGTGCTCGACAACGCGCCCCTGGAGGCGCGCGACGACGTGCTCACCTTCACCACCGAGCCGCTGCCCGCGGCCGTGGAGGCGATCGGGCGTCCGCAGGTCGAGGTCTGGGTGCGGGCCAGCCTCCCGTACTTCGACGTGTTCGCGCGCATCTGCGAGGTCGGCCGCGACGGCGTGTCGCGCAACGTGTGCGATGCGCTCATGTCCGTCGATCCGCACCGTCACGAGCCCGAGCCCGACGGCAGCTGGCGACTGGCGTTTGACCTGTGGCCGCTCGGACATCGCTTCGCCGCCGGCGATCGGATCCGCCTGCAGATCTCCTCCGGGGCGCACCCGCGCTTCGCGCGCAACCCGGGAACCGGGGAGGATCGCGCCGGCGCGCCGGCGTCCGGCATGCGCGCGGTCGATGTCGAGGTGCTGCGCGACGCG
>CAZZYU010000010.1:21788-52310 GCA_964658375.1 uncultured Acetobacteraceae bacterium
TCAGGCTGCCGACGATGCCCGCGGCGCCCGGCGCGAGCGCCGCCGACGCGAGCCGGCCTGCCCACCCTGGGGGCGAGAGCCGTTCGGCGGACGGTGGCCGCCCTGCGGGTGGCGATCCGGGGACCGCTGGCCCTGCGGGTGGCGATCCGGGGACGACCGCTGACCCGGACGACGCGTGACCGGCTGACCGGCGCTGCCGAGCCCGTGGGGGAGGCCGAGCCGGTTGGCCATCGTCGTGATCTCTCCGCGCTCGTGCTCGTCGACGAGCGTGATCGCCACGCCCCGACGCCCGGCTCGGCCGGTGCGCCCGACGCGGTGGACGTAGGTCTCGCCGTCGACGGGGGGATCGAAGTTGATCACGTGCGAGATGCCGGCGACGTCGATGCCGCGGGCGGCGACATCGGTGGCGACGAGCAGGTCGACCTGTCCGGACTCAAACCGCGACAGCGCGACCTCGCGCTGGCGCTGGGACTTGTTGCCGTGCATCGCGACCGCGGCCACGCCCTGGGCACCGAGGCGCTTGACCAGGCGGTCGGCGCCGCGCTTGGTGCGCACGAACACGAGCGCCAGGTCACGGTCGGCGTCGAGCTGGTCGACGAGCGTCTGCAGGCGATCGGCGCCGGCGAGCGCGTGGAAGCGGTGCTCGACGGCCTCGGTCGCCCGGCGGGCGGTCGGGCCATGCTCGTGGGCGACGGGGTCGGTCGTGTAGCTGCGGGCCACCCGTCCGGCCTCGCCGTCGAGCGTGGCCGAGAAGAACAACGTCTGGCGATCGGCCGGGCAGGCGCGCACGATCCGGTCCACGGCGGGCTTGAAGCCCATGTCGAGCATCCGGTCGGCCTCGTCGAGGATCAGGACCTCGATCGCGTCCAGGCTGAAGGCGCGGCGTGCGAGCAGGTCCTCCAGGCGGCCGGGGGTGGCGACGAGGATGTGCGACCGGGCCGCGTTCTTGGCCTGGGCGACGAGCCCGACGCCGCCGTAGACGGCGGTCACCCGCAACGCCCGGGCATGGGCGATCGCGCGGATGTCGGCGGTGATCTGGGTGGCCAGCTCACGGGTGGGGGCGAGGATCAGGGCCGCGGGACGGGGGCCGTCGGCGGCGATCCGGTCGACGAGCGGGATCCCGAAGGCCAGCGTCTTGCCCGATCCGGTGGGGGAGCGGACGAGCACGTCGCGGCCGTCGAGGATGTCCCCGATCGCGAGCGACTGGACGGCGAAGGGCTCGGCGATGCCCTCCGACGCGAGAGATGAGATGACGGCGTTTGACACGCCGAGATCGGCAAAGGACTGCGTAATGGAAACCAACTCCTTGCGCGGCCAAACCGGGCCGCAAACGATTCGGGAGGCGACGGCTGACCCGAACCGCGACAAGGCGGGACTGAAAGCAAGCGGCCTCGCGGCCGAGGCTCGACCGCGGTGGTGAAGTTAGCAGGGCTTTCGTGGGTATCCTCGCGGCCGTCATGAGCGCCGCCCCTGTGAGCCTTGATGGAACCCTGTCCTGCGAGAACGTCGTCGCGATCGCGCATGGCGCTCCGATCGTGCTGGACCCCGAGGCGATCGCCCGCGTTCAGGGCAACCGCGAGACCCTCGAGGCGATCCTCTCCGCCGGCACGGCGGTGTACGGGATCTCCACCGGATTCGGTGCGCTGGTCTCCAACACGGTCGCTCCCGAGCTCCAGCGCAGCCTGCAGGTCAACCTGCTGCGCAGCCACGCCGCGGGCACCGGTCCCGACCTCCCGCGTGAGGTCGTCCGCGCCGCGATGGCGATCCGCTGCAACGGGCTGCTGCTCGGCCACTCCGGCGTGCGGCCGCTCGTCATCGAGAAGGTGGTGGCGCTGCTCAACGCCGGCCTGACGCCGCGCGTGCCCCGGACCGGCTCGCTGGGGGCCAGCGGGGATCTGGCGCCCAGCGCCCACGCCTTCCTGCCGCTGCTGGGCGAGGGCGAGGTGCTCGGGCCCGACGGGGCACGCATCCCCGGCGCGCAGGCGCTGGCCGACGCCGGAATCGAGCCGCTGGCGCTTGAATCCAAGGAGGGCCTGGCGCTGATCAACGGCACGCACTTCATGAGCGCGATCGGAGCGCTGCTGGCGGTGCGCGTCGGCGGCCTGCTCGACACCGTCGACCTGGTGGCCGCGGCGACCGTCGACGCACTGCGCGGGGCGCTGCCGGCATTCGATCCGCGGGTCCATCGGCTGCGTCCGCTCGGCGGCCAGCAGCGCAGCGCGGCCAACATCCTCGCCGCCCTTGACGGTTCGGAGCGGACCCACGGCGGACGGCCGGGCAGCGAAGCGCTGCGGCTGCAGGACGCCTACTCGCTGCGCTGCGCCGCCCAGGTGCACGGGGCCGCCCGCGAGGGTCACCGGTTCTTCTCAGAGCTCGTGCTCGCCGACCTCAACGCGGTCACCGACAACCCGCTGGTGTTCGACGATCCGGCCGAGGTGATCTCGGCCGGCAACTTCCACGGCCAGTCGCTGGCGGTCGCCTTCGACACCCTGCGCCTCGGCCTCGCCGACCTGGCCGCGATCTCCGAACGGCGCACGTTCCGGCTCGTCTCCCCGACGCTCAACGGCCGCCTGCCGGCGTTCCTGACCTCCGACGCCGGCGCGTCGAGCGGCTACATGGTCATCCAGTACACCGCCGCCGCGCTGGTCGCCGAACTGCGCGCGCTCGCCCAGCCGGTGTCGATCGACTCGATCCCGACCTCCGACAACCAGGAGGATCATGTCTCGATGGGGATGACCGGCGCGGTGATGGCACTGGAGGCGGTCGGCCGCCTGGAGCGGGTGATCGCGATCGAGCTGCTGTGCGCCTGCCAGGCGCTGGACTGCGACGCCGGCACGCCCGGCTCCAGGGTGGCCGCCCTGCACGCCGCCGTGCGTGAGCGGGTGCCGGCGCTCACCTCCGATCGCCCGCCCGCCCACGACCTCGAGGCGGTGCTGCCGGTGATCTGCGACGGACCGGCGCGGGCATGACCGAACGGGTCTGGGACTACCCGCGCCCGCCGGCGGTCGACGCGTGCGTGCGCCGCGTGCGGCTGGAGCTGGGCGGGCGGGTGCTGGCCGACTCCGAGCATGCGCTGCGCGTGCTGGAGACCAGCCACCCACCGACGATCTACATCCCGCCCGCCGACATCGACTTCTCGCTGCTGTCCGACAGCCGGGCAGGGGGGACGTGGTGTGAGTTCAAGGGCGCCGCGCGCTACCTCGACGCCGTCGTCGGCGAGCGCCGGGTGACCCAGGTGGGGTGGACCTACCCGGATCCGACCCCCGGCTACGAGGCGCTGCGAGATCACGTCTCCTTCTACCCCGGGCGCGTGGACGCGGCGTGGATCGGCGACGAGCGCGTGCAGGCCCAGGAGGGCGACTTCTACGGCGGCTGGATCACCGCCGACCTCGTCGGACCGTTCAAGGGCGCGCCCGGAACCCTGGGCTGGTGACCGAGCCCGCGCCCGTCGGACCCGCGGCGGCCAGCGCGCGGGCTACCAGGCCTGGGCGTCGCTGCACTGCGGACAGCTGACCGACGTCGAGACCGGGGCCTCGAACATGTAGCCGCAGTGACAGGTGTACATCGCGTGATCCTGGGGGTCGGTGGCCGCGCGCCGCTGGCGTCGGACGGTGATCGTCCCCGGATCGAGCGGGGTCGGGGCCGCCGCCTCGGGCTCGCTCCCTCGCGCCGTTCGACCATCGCGGCCGCGCTTGAGCAGGGTGGCGCCGGATTTGCCTCGAGAGAGCACTGTCATCTATCCCAACGCCGTCGCCCCCGAGAGGTTGCGTCCGCGGACCGAAACCATCGGTCTGCTAACCAAGCGCTAACAATCGGGGCGTTGTGGGTGACCGGGGTAGCTCCGGTGGCCGGCGTGCGACAATCACGCACCGTATGGATCCCAGCCGCAAGCGCGCCATCCGCCTGTCGGTCGCTCTGAGCGCCGCGGTTCTGCTGGCGGTGGCGCTGATCTACACCAGCTTCTCGGCGGGGCGCGACGAGGTGACGGCCTCCCAGCTGATCCGCAAGGCCAAGCCGGGCACGACCTACATCCTCGCCGGCACGGTGCTCGACGGCTCCGTGCACCGCAGCGACAGCTCGATGACGTTCCGGATCCGCGATCCGAAGATGCGGGTGTCGGTGCCCGTCCGGTACTCGGGCACGATCCCCGACCCGTTCGCTCAGGGACGCGCGGTGCTCGTCGACGTGCGGGAGGGCAGCTCGCCGACGTCGACCTACCAGGGTCAGTCGGGCTCGCTGACGACCAAGTGCCCATCGAAGTACCAGGCGGAGTCCGGCTCCTACACGGCCAAGAGCGCGGCCAAGAGCTGATGGGAGTCGACGGCTGATGGCCGCAGTCGGCCGCGTCCTGCTGATCTTCGGGTTCACCATCGCGGTCTACGGCGTGGCCGCCTCGGTCTACGGCGGGCGGCGGCGCGACGAGGCGTGGATCCACTCCGGGCGGCGGGCGATGTACTCGCTGGCGCTGACGGCGATCGTCGCGTTCGCCATCCTCGATGCCGCGTTCATCCGCTCGGACTTCTCCTACAACATCGTCGCCAACGGCTCCTCGACGACGACCCCCTTCTTCTACCGGGTGGCGGCGATCTGGGCCACCCAGCAGGGCTCGCTGCTGCTGTGGGTGATGCTGCTGTCGTGCTGGTCGAGCCTGGCGCTGTTCATCACGCGACAGAAGATCCGAGAGGTCGTGCCGTGGGCCCAGACGGTCCTGTTCGGGTTCGTCGCCTTCTTCCTCGGACTCAACGTGTTCTTCGCCAACCCGTTTGCCACCAGCAGCGGCGCCAACGTCCCCACCGAGGGGGCCGGGCTGGATCCGCTGCTGCGCCACACGACGATGATGATCCATCCCCCGATGCTCTACTCGGGCTACACGTTGCTGCTCGTGCCGTTCGCGTTCGCGGTCGGCGCGCTCATCTCGGGCAAGGTCAACACCGAGTGGATCCGGGTGACCCGGCGCTTCGCGCTCGCGTCGTGGCTGTGCCTCGGGGTCGGGATCCTGCTCGGGATGCGCTGGTCCTACACCGAGCTGGGCTGGGGCGGCTTCTGGGGATGGGATCCGGTGGAGAACGCGGCCCTGATGCCGTGGTTGCTGGCCACCGCCTACATCCACTCGATCATGATCCAGGAGAAGCGGGGGATGCTGAAGGTGTGGAACGCCTCGCTGGTCCTGCTCAGCGGGACGATGGCGATCGTCGGCACCTTCCTCGTGCGCTCGGGGATCCTCAGCTCGATCCACGCGTTCGTCTCTGACCCGACGCTGAACATCGCGTTCGTGTCGATCATCGCCGTGATGGCGGTCGGCTCGATCGGGCTGGTCACGTGGCGGCGGGAGAGCCTGCGCACCGAGGCCCAGCTGGACTCGCTGTTCTCCCGCGAGGCGATGTTCCTGGGACAGAACATGCTGCTCGTCGCGCTGGCGATGGTGATCTTCTGGGTGACGTTCTTCCCGCTCATCTCCGATGCGCTGACCGGCAACAAGATCTCGGTCGGACCGCCGGCGTTCCTGCCGTTCGTGGATCCGATCGCGATCGCGATCGTCGCCCTGGCGGGGGTCGGCCCGATCATCCCCTGGCGGCGGGTCACGCGCGCCAAGCTGCGGCGCAACTTCGTCTTCCCGGTCGCCGTCGGCCTGGCGACGATGCTCGTGCTGGCGCTCGTCAGCGGGGTGACCGAGCACCTGGCCGCCTTCCTGATGTTCGGCGCCGCCGCGTTCGTGATCGGCACGGTCGCCCAGGAGTACTTCCGCGGCATCCGGGCCCGGTCGAGGATGGCCCACGAGGCGCCCCCGGTCGCCTTGGGACGCCTGGTGCGCCGCAACCGCCGGCGTTACGGCGGCTACATCATCCACCTGGGGGTCGCGGTGGCGCTGATCGGCGTCGCCGCGTCGACCTCGTTCCAGCACGTCACCCAGCCGACGCTGCGCCCGGGTCAGAGCGTCACCCTCGACGGCAAGACGTTCACCTACGTGCGGCCGTTTGCCAGCGCCTCGGCCCAGAAGGTCACGCTCGGCTCGGTGATCCGCGTCAGCCAGCGGGGTCGCTACCTGACCACGCTGCGGACGAGCGCCGGCTACTACCCGTCCGAGGACGCGGCATCGCCGATCGGGCGCTTCTTCGACACCGCCGACGGCGCGTCGGTGGAGAGCCGGGTCGGGCTCGACAGCGGGCTCACCCACGACCTGTGGATCGCCGTGTCACCGAACGTTCCCGGGCCGCTGAACAGCACCATCAACAAGGGTGACGCCGAGTTCCGCAACGCGATCAACAAGGCCGCGACGTTGCCGGCCGGCCAGCAGGCGACCACGTTGTCGCAGATCTTCGGGCTCCGTGACCAGCTGATCCGGGCGCTCGTCCAGCGGTGGGTCACCCACCCGTGGGCCGCCCCGTTCAAGGTGATCGTCTCGCCGCTGGTGAGCTGGCTGTGGATCGGCGCGATCATCGGGGCGTTCGGCGGACTGATGGCCCTGTGGCCGGTGCCGCCCACGCGCCGGCGCCGCGGCGGTCCCGGAGCCCCGTCGTCGCGCCGCGCCGACCGGGTCAGCACCCCGACCCCGGCCGCCACCGAGCGCGAGCTCGTCACCTACGCCAAGGAGCGGACATCGCCGGCTACCTGATCGTGCTCGCCGTGCTCGCGGTCTCGTTCCTGCTGATCAGCGGGCCGCTGCGCGCCGTGCAACACGCCCGCAGCGACAGCGGTGATCGGCTGGCCGACCTGGAGGCCGCGCGCGACTCCAAGTACCAGGAGATCCGCGACGCCGAGATGGACCTGCGCACCGGCAAGCTGTCTGACGAGGACTACCAGGCGATCGACCAGACGCTGCGCGCCGAGGCGATCGAGATCCTCAACCGGCTCGACGACGTCCAGGCCGAGCCGGCGTCGCTACCATCGGCGCCATGACGGTCGTCCTGGACGTGGTGCAGGTCGTTCTCTGCGCGGGGCTGATCTTCCTGATCCTGATGCACTCCGGAAAGGACTCCGGGCTGTCGGGCGCGTTCGGCGTCGGCAGCGGCAGCGGCCCCCTGGGCGGCGGCTCGCTGGTCGAGCGCAACCTCAACCGCTGGACGGTCGCGTTCGCGGTGCTGTTCGTTCTCAACACGATCGTGTTGATCAAGATCTCCTGACCCGCGCCCCGCTGAGGGACGCTCGTGCGGGGCCGCGGCCGCGAAACCTCTACCCTGCCAGGCACTGTGCGCAGTCAGCGAACGCAGGTGGCGATCGTGGGGGCGGGTCCGGCGGGACTGCTGCTCGGTCGCCTGCTGGCGCAAGCCGGAATCGAGGCGGTGATCCTCGAGGCGCGTGACCGCGCCTACGTCGAGGCGCGGATCCGGGCCGGGGTCCTGGAGCAGGGGACCGTCGACGTCCTGCACCAGGCGGGCGTCGCGCAGCGCCTGGATCGCGAGGGACTGCGCCACGGCGGGATCCATCTCAACTTCGACGGGCAGCGGCACCGCATCGCGCTCGACGAGCTCACCGGCGGCCGCGCGGTGACCGTCTACGGCCAGACCGAGGTCGTCAAGGACCTGATCGCCGCCCGCCTGGCCGATGACCTGCCGCTGCACTTCGGCGTCAGCGACGTCTCGATCCACGACTTCGACGCTGCGAGCGCCACGCCGATCGTGCGCTACCGGGACGTCGACGGCACCGAGAACGAACTGCGCGCCGAGCTGATCGCCGGCTGCGACGGTTTTCACGGAGTCTGCCGAGCCGCGGTCGCCCAGCGGATCACGACCTGGCAGCGCGACTACCCGTTCGCCTGGCTGGGGATCCTCGCCGACGCCGTGCCGTCGACCGACGAGCTCATCTATGCCCGGCACGAGCGGGGGTTCGCGCTGTACTCGATGCGCTCGCCGACGATCAGCCGGCTCTACGTCCAGGTCGACCCGGCCGAGCGCGTCGAGAACTGGTCTGACGATCGGGTCTGGTCAGAGCTGCACATCCGGCTGGCCGCCGAGGGCTGGGAGGTCGCCGAGGGCCCGGTCACCGAGAAGTCGATCACCCCGATGCGCAGCTTCGTCGCCGCGCCGATGCGCCACGGCAACCTGCTGCTCGCCGGCGACGCCGCCCACATCGTGCCGCCGACCGGGGCCAAGGGCCTGAACCTGGCGGTCGCCGACGTCACCGTCCTGGCCGAGGCGATGATCTCCCACCTGGTCGGCCACGACGACGCCGGCCTGGACGGCTACTCCGAGCGCTGCCTGGCCCGGGTGTGGCGCGCGCAGCAGTTCTCGTGGTCGATGACCACGATGCTCCACACCGACCCGGCCGGCGACGCCTACGGCGAGCAGCTGGCGCGTGCCCAGCTGCGCGACGTCGTCGCCTCACGCGCGGCGGCGACCTCGCTGGCCGAGAACTACGTCGGCCTGCCCCTGAGCGCGACCACCCCCGGCCGCCCCGACACAGAGACCGTGCTCGTCCATGGCTGAGATCAGCACCCTGTCTGACGCGATCGCCGGCCTGGTCCACGACGGGGACTCGCTGGCGCTGGAGGGCTTCACGCACCTGATCCCGTTCGCCGCCGGACACGAGATCCTGCGCCAGGGCCGAGCCGAGCTGGAGCTGATCCGGATGACCCCCGACATCCTCTATGACCAGATGATCGGGATGGGCGTCGCGCGGAGGCTGGTCTTCTCCTACGGCGGCAATCCGGGGGTCGGATCGCTGCACCGCTTTCGCGACGCGATCGAGCACGACTGGCCGCGCGCGATCGAGCTCGAGGAGCACAGCCACGCCGGCATGGCCAATCGCTACGCGGCCGGCGCGGCGCGGCTGCCGTTCGCGGTGATGCGCGGTTACGCCGGCACCGACCTGGCGGCGATCGCGCCCGTCAAGCCGATCACCTGCCCGTTCACCGGCGAGACGCTCACCGCGATCCCGGCGCTGCGTCCCGACGTGGCGATCATCCACGCCCAGGAGGCCGACCGCGAGGGCAACGTCCAGCTGTGGGGCATCCCCGGCGTGCAGAAGGAGGCGGTGCTGAGCGCCGAACGATCGCTGGTCACCGTCGAGCGGATCGTCGACGAGCTGGAGCTGGCGCCCGGCGGGATCGTCATCCCCGGCTGGGTGATCGACGCCGTCGCCCCGGCGCCCGGGGGCTCGCTGCCCTCCTACGCGGCGGGGATCACGACCCGCGACAACGACTTCTATCGCTTCTGGGACAGGGTCAGCCGCGATCGCGACGAGTTCACCGCCTGGATGACCGACAACGTCCTGCAGCCGCAGGCCATGGCATGAGCTCGACCGCCGAGACCGACGCCACGACCGGCGAGCTGCAGACGATCGTCGCGGCCCGGCTGCTGACCGATGCCCGGTCGGTGTTCATCGGCGTCGGGCGCCCGAGCACCGCGGCGCTGCTGGCGCGGATGGTCCACAACCCCAAGCTGGTGCTCGTCTATGAGTCGGGCACGATCGGGGCCAAGCCCTACCACGTCCCGCTGTCGATCGGTGACGGAGAGCTGGCCGAGACCGCCGACGCCGTCGTCTCGGTGCCGGAGATGTTCAACTACTGGATCGGCACCGGCCGCGTCCAGGTGGCGTTCCTCGGCGCCGCGCAGGTCGACCGCCACGGCAACCTCAACTCGACGGTGATCGGCGACTACGGGCACCCCCGGACCCGGCTGCCGGGCGCCGGCGGCGCGCCCGAGATCGCCTCCTTCTGCCAGGAGGTCGTGGTCATCGCCCCGCACTCCCCGCGCACCTTCGTCGCGCAGCTGGACTTCCGCACGACCGTCGGCTTCGGCGACGGTCCCGGCGACCGCGAGCGGCTGGGCTTCTCCGGCGCGGGCCCGACCGCGGTCGTCACCGACCTGGGCGTGCTGGCGCCCGATCCGCAGACGCGTGAGCTCACGCTCACCCAACTGCATCCGGGCGTGACCGTGCAGCAGGCCCGCGAGGCGACCGGCTGGGACCTGCGGACGGCCGAACACCCGGTGACGACCCCGGCGGCGACCGCGCAGGAGCTCTCCGCGCTGCGGGAGCTGCTGTCCCGTTGATCACGAACGGAGGACGATGACCACCGAGAAGACGCAGGAACGGATCTATGCGCCGGTGGTGGACACGCCGGGTGCGTATCGGCGCGAGGCCGCGGGCGTTCACCCGCCACTGGACTACGAACCCTACAAGTCGACCGCGCTGCGCCATCCCACGCAGCCGCTGATCTATCTGCCCCAGACGATCACCGAGATCACCGGGCCGGCGCTCGGCGAGCGCCGCGTGCTGTCGCCGCTGGACGCCGACCTCACCCGCCAGCACGCCGGTGAGCCGATCGGCGAGCGGATCATCGTCAGCGGCCGGGTGTTCGACACCGAGGGCAAGCCGCTGCGCAACACGCTGATCGAGGTCTGGCAGGCCAACGCCGCCGGGCGCTACAAGCACCGGCTGGACAACTGGCCGGCGCCGCTTGACCCCAACTTCTCCGGCGCGGGGCGCTGCGTCACCGACGACGAGGGCCGTTATCGCTTCACGACGATCCGGCCCGGGCCGTACCCGTGGGGAAACCACTACAACGCCTGGCGTCCCGCCCACATCCACTTCTCGCTCATGGGCCGCGCGTTCGCCCAGCGCCTGGTCACCCAGATGTACTTCCCCGGCGACCCGTTCTTCCCCTATGACCCGATCTTCAACTCGGTCGCCGACCCGGCGGCGCGCGAGCGGATGATCTCGACTTTCTCGATCCACGGCACCGAGCCCGATTGGGCCCAGTGCTATGAGTGGGACATCTTTCTGCGGGGGCCAGGGGCGACGCTGTTTGAGGAGGAGCTGTGATCTTCGAGCTCACGCCCTCGCAGACCGTCGGGCCCTACTTCGCGATCGGCCTGCCGTGGGAGGACGGACCCCACGCCGTCGCACCCGGGACGCCAGGGGCGATCGCCCTGCGCGGCACCGTGTATGACGGGGCCGGGGTGCCGGTGCCCGACCACCTGATCGAGATCTGGCAGCCCGACCCCGACGGGCGCTTCGCCGACCTGCACGGCCACGGCGGCGCGTCGGAGATGGAGGGCTTTCGCGGGTTCGGGCGCTACGGGACCGAGGTCGGTGACGGGACCTTCGAGCTGCTGACGGTCAAGCCGGGACGGGTCAAGACGCCCGCGGGCGTCCTGCAGGCGCCGCACATCGCCGTGACGCTCATGGCCCGGGGGATGCTCAACCGGGTGATCACCCGCATCTACTTTGCCGACGAGGCGGAGGCCAACGCCGAGGATCCGGTCCTGCGGCGCGTCCCCGCCGAGCGCCGCGAGACGCTGCTGGCCCAGCCCGAGGCCGAGGCCGATACCCCGTCCGGGGCACGTGGCGCCTACCGCTTTGACATCCGCCTGCAGGGCGCGGGCGAGACGGTCTTCTTCGCGGTCTAGGACACTGCGCGGGTGCCCTTCTCCGGCATCTACGCGCACGGCCCTGTCGCCGCGCAGGTCAGCGACGCCGCCTGGCTGCAGGCGATGCTCGACGTCGAAGCCGCGCTGGCCCGCGCGGGCGCGGCCGCGGGCGAGATCCCCGAGGCGGCCGCCCGGGAGATCGCCGGCGCCTGCCGAGCCGAGCGTTTTGACGCGGCCGCGCTGGAGCGCAGCATCGCCGAGAACGCCACCCCGGTGATCGGCCTGATCGCGACGCTGCGCGAGTCGGTGAGCGACGGGGCCGCCGAGCACGTCCACGCGGGGGCCACCAGCCAGGACATCGTCGACACCGCGCTCATGCTCGTCGCCCATCGCGCGCTCGGCCCGCTGCTCGCCGAGGTCCAGGGAGCCTCGGCCGAGGCCGCCCGCCTCGCCGTCGCGCACCGGACGACGCCGATGATCGCCCGCACCCTGCTCCAGCAGGCGCTGCCGAGCACGTTCGGCCTGCGCGCCGCCGGCTGGCTGACCGGCCTGCAGGAGGCCGGCCGGCGGTTGACCGAGATCCGGGCCACCCGGCTCGCCGTCCAGATGGGCGGACCCGTCGGGGGACGGAACCCCGGGATCGCCGCCGGCGTCGCGGCCGAGCTCGGGCTCGCCGAGCCGGTGATGCCGTGGGGGGCGATCCGCACCCGGCCCGCAGAGCTTGCGGCAGCGCTCGGCGTGCTCAGCGGAGTCGTGGCCAAGATCGCCCGGGACGTGACGCTGCTGGCCCAGCAGGAGGTCGGCGAGGTCCGCGAAGGTCGCAGCGGGGGCTCCAGCGCGATGGCCCACAAGCGCAACCCGGTTGCCGCGGTCTCCGCGCTGGCCTGTGCGCTGCGGGTGCCCGGACTGGTGGTGACCAGCCTGGCGACGATGGAGTCAGAGCACGAGCGCGCCGCCGGCGCCTGGCAGGCGGAGTGGGGGGGCCAGCTGCAGCTGCTTGCCCTGGCCGGCTCGGCGGCGGCGTGGAACCGGGAGCTGCTGGCCGAGCTTGAGGTCGACGCGGGGGCGATGGCGGCGAACCTCGCTGCCGCGCCGAGCGGCGATCGACCCGCGCCCGATGGCGTCGACGTGCTCATCGACCGCGCGCTGGCCGCCTACGCCTCATGAGCGCGGTGGCGCTGCACCACGCCGCCGATGGGCCCCGGGACGGCCCGGTGCTGCTGCTGGGGGGCTCGCTGGGGACGAGCCTGGCGATGTGGGATCCCCAGGTCCCGCCGCTGAGCGCGGCCGGGTACCGGGTGATCCGCTTTGACCACCGGGGCCACGGCGGTTCGCCGGTCCCCGCCGGTCCGTATGAGATCTCGCAGCTGGGGGAGGACGTGTTGGCGCTGATGGACCGCCTCCAGATCGCCCGGGCGGCATACGCGGGATTGTCGATCGGCGGCATGGTCGGCCAGTGGCTGGCGATCCACGCCCCGGAACGGGTGACCGCGCTCGTGATCCTGTGCAGCGCCGCGCATCTGCCCCCGCCCGAACCATGGCGCGAGCGGGCCGCGGCCGTACGGGCCGCGGGCAGCCCCGAGGTCGTCGCCGACGCGGTCGTCGGCCGCTGGTTCACCGAGCCCTACGCGGCGGCGCACCCCGCGGTCGTGGCCCGCCATCGGGCGATGATCGCCGCCACCGATGCCGAGGGCTACGCCGGCTGCTGTGAGGCGATCGCCGGCCTGGATCTGCGGGCGGGGCTGCCCACGGTCACCGCGCCGACGCTCGTCGTCGGCGGCGCGCAGGATCCCGCGATCCCCGCCGCTCACAGCCGGGCGATCGCCGCCGCGATCCCCGGGGCCCGGCTGGAGATCCTTGACCCCGGCGCCCACCTGGCCAGCGTCGAGCGCGCCGACACCGTGTCGGCGCTGATCGCCGACCACGTCCGCAGAGGAGACCTGCAATGACCGATGACCCGATCCACGACGCCGGGATGGAGGTCCGCCGCGCGGTCCTCGGTGACGCCCACGTCGACCGCGCCGTGGCCCACACGACGCCGTTCACCGCGCCGTTTCAGGAGTTCATCACCCGCTATGCGTGGGGCAGCGTGTGGACGCGGCCGGGGCTGGATCGCCGTGCCCGCTCGATGATCACCCTGACCGCCCTGACCGCGCTCGGGCGCGAGAACGAGATCGCGATGCACGTCCGCGCCGCGCTGCGCAACGGGCTGACGGCCGAGGAGATCGGCGAGGTGCTGTTGCACACCGCGGTCTACGCCGGGGTGCCGGCGGCCAACGCGGCGTTCGCGATCGCCCAGCGGGTGCTCGACGAGGAGTCGGCTGCGGACGGGTGAGCGCGGCGCTCGAGTGCGGCGCGTGAGAGCGGTGCCGCACGCGGGAGAACGACGAAGGGCGGACCCGGAGGCCCGCCCTTCGCACAATCCATCGAACCCGGTGCGCGTGTTTTCAGCGCGGTGGGCGTCCGGCGTGGTGTTACTTGCCCAGCGCGGGGATGAACCCGGTGGCCTTGACGGCGGCGATGACCTGGCCGGCGCCCAGCGGGCTGTCGAAGGCGCTGGACGGCGCAACGGCCTTGCCCAGGTAGAGCGAGATGGCTCCCGCGTGACGACCCTCGACCGTGGCGATCTCCGCCGCGTAGAGCAGGTTGGCCGTCGCCTTGATGTTCGTCAGCTGGCCGTGGTAGGCGTGAACGCCGGTGTTCTCCAGCACGTAGGACGTGGCGGCGAACGTGGCCTTGTCGGTCACGGCCTTGCCGAAGGCGAACTTCGGCTTCTTGACGGCCTTCGAGCCCAGCGCCGTCGTCAGGAACTTGACGTGCTTGGCCTCGTCGCTCGCGGTCTCCTTGAGGAAGGCCGAGAGCTGCTTGTCGCCCTTGGCGACGTTGTTCTTCAGCGCCTCGGCGTAGAACGTCGCCTCGAGGAACTCGAGCGTGAGCGCGTAATTGAGGACACCGATGTCTCCGGCGCCGAACGACGCCGGCGGCGCCTGACGGGTGACCGAAGCTGCGACGGCGGTGCCGGTCGTCAGCGCGCCGAGAATCGCGCCGCCACCGAGAGCGGCACCACCCACCATCGCGCCCTTGCGGAGAAAGCTCAGCCGAGTGTCGCCCGAAACCACATCAGCGGCCTCGCGGACGGCACCATCAACGTCGACTTCCTCAAGATTGAATGGCATGCAGCAATTGCTCCTTTATGAACCGGGGACGGTGGCGCCCCCACATTGGAGGAGGCGCTTCATCCCGGTATGCGCCGCTCACCGACGACCGGGTCACTCCGATGTCAGATCTCTGACATCGCAGTCGGCGCAGACGCGTCAGCCGGTGGCGGCGACCGCGGCCGGGCGCGCGCCCGCATGCGCCTTGGCCGCCCACTGGGGCTTGGCCAGCAGCAGCTGCACGTCGCAGATCCGCCGTTCGGCGAATCCGGCCTCGCAGTAGGCGAGATACAGGGTCCACAGGCGGCGGAAGGGCTCGTCGTAGCCGATCGCCGCCAGCTCGTCGCGGTTGGCGCTGAAGTTCTCTCGCCAGCGGCGCAGGGTGGTGACGTAGCTGGAGGTGATGTCGAGCAGACCGACCGTCTGCAGGTCGGTGCGCCGGGCGACGTTGCGCGTGATCACCTCCATCGAGGGCAGGCAGCCGCCGGGGAAGATGTAGTCCTTGATGAACGACTTCGACGCCTTCTCGACCTCATAGGCGCGGTCGTCGATCGTGATCGCCTGCAGCAGCATCGCGCCGTGGGAGTGCAGCAGCCGCGAGCACCGCGCGAAGAACGTCCCGATGTGCTGCCAGCCGACGGCCTCGATCATCTCGACCGAGACGAGCTTGTCGTAGCGGCCGCGCAGGTCCCGGTAGTCGCTGCGCAGCACCGTGACGCGGTCCTCCACACCCGCCGCCCGGACGCGGTCCACCGCGTAGCTGTGCTGCTCGGCGGAGATCGTCGTCGTCGTCACCCGGCAGCCGCGCGTCGAGGCGGCGTAGACGGCGAACCCGCCCCACCCGGTGCCGATCTCCAGCACGTGGTCCTCGGGCCGGATCTGCAGCTGCTCGCAGATGCGCTCGAGCTTGGCCAGGGAGGCCTGCTCCAGCGTCATGCCCTCGTGCTCAAACAGCGCGCAGGAGTAGCTCATGGTGGGATCGAGCATCCGTGAGAACAGGTCGTTGCCGAGGTCGTAGTGCGCGGCGATGTCGCGCCGGCTGCGCTGGCGGTTGTTGCGGCGCAGCAGCGAGCGCACGCGCTGCTGAGGAGTCCACAGCGGCGCGGTGAAGCGGCGCACGCGGTCGATCACGATCGCGTTGCGGGCGGCCAGGCGGATCACCGCGACGAGGTCCGGAGTGTCCCAGAGTCCGTCGGCGTAGGAATCGGCCAGGCCGCGGCTGCCACGCATCAGCGCCTTCCAGAAGCCCGGGTCGTGCATCTGCACCGTCGCCGCCGGCACGCCCTCGCCAAAGCTCCACCGACGGCCGTCGTCGCCGACGACGACGAGGCTGCCGACGCGGATCTGGCGCAGCAGGGCGGAGGCCGTCAACCGCCACGTGAGCTCCTCTCGGCGGGTCATCGGACCGGCGCCGGGTGGGGGTGATAACGAGCGCCGGCGAGCTTGAGGCCGAGCGCATGACCGTAGATCAGCGTGAGCACGCGGGCCGCGGCGACCGGGTAGCGGGCGGTCATCGCCGCTGCGCTGCTCCGGGTCAGCTCGCGGCGGGCCAGGCGCAGTGTCGCGTCGAACACGACCGTGCCCGCCCGCTCGTTCTCGATGTGCACCGACAGCGTCTGCCCGGGCGTGGTGGCCCGTGCGTGGTAGACGTGGTCCATGCCCATGAAGGGGGAGACGTGCAGCGCCTTGTCAAAGCGCCCGGCGATCACCCGCGAGTCCGGGCGCGCCTGGTCCAGGACGTAGGACTGGCGCTCGCCCCATGGCGTGTTGGTGACCTCGGCGAGCACGCACTGCAGTCGCTCATCAGACGCGTCTGCGCAGTAGTAGAAGCTGACCGGGTTGAAGCAGACCCCGAACGAGCGCAGCTGGGTGAGCACGCGAATCGGGCCCTGGGGCCGGTCGCCGGTCAACTGTGCCACGCGGTCGCGCACGGCGACATCGAGCGGATCGGCGCTCGCGCGGCCGCCGAGGTAATCGCGGCGGCGAAACCGCAGCGGGCCGGGGCCGCGGCGCACGAGTCGGCCACCGAGCAGCTGCGGCAGCTCGGCGAGGTCGAGGTAAGCCAGCGCCAGGCGGTGGCGGAACTCGGTGGGGGGCTCGCCGCGGCGATGCCGGATCGTGCCCTCATACAGACAGCTGACCGTCGCTGTGGCGACCGGCGGGCTCACAGCCGGACTCCGAACGCGGCCGCGACCCGCTCGGCCGAGACGACGCCATCCTCGTGAAAGCCCCAGCCCCAGTAGGCGCCGCAGAAGTGGGTGTGGCGCTGGCCGCTGATCTCGTCCGCGCGCTGCTGCGCGCGGTTGCCCGCCTCGGTGTAGACCGGGTGGGCGTAGTCGATCGTGGCGATCACGGAGTCGGGGTCGATCTCGGCGGTGCGGTTCAGGGTCACGCAGAACTCGCGCTCGGCGCGCAGCGACTGCAGGCGGTTCATGTGATAGGTCACCGTCGTGCGGTCGCGCGGCTCGTCGAGCAGGTGGTAGTTCCAGCTGGCCCAGGCGCGCCGGCGCCGGGGGAGCATCGTCACGTCGGTGTGCAGCACCGCCTGATTTGCCTGATAGGGGATCGCCCCCAGCAGCTCGCGTTCGTGATCGGTCGCGTCGGCGAGCAGCGCCAGCGTCTGGTCGGAATGGGTGGCCAGCACGACCTCGTCAAAGCGCTCGGCCTCGCCGCCGCGGGGGGTGACCAGCACGTGATCGGGCTCACGGGTGACGCTCTGCACGGGTGTCGACAGGCGCAGCCGTCCCCGCAGGCGGCCGGTGAGAGCCTCGACGTAGCGGGCCGAGCCGCCGCTCACGGTGCGCCACCGCGGACGGTCGCGCAGCGACAGCATCCCGTGGTTGTCGAAGAACTCGGCGAGAAACCGGGCCGGAAACGACCACATCTGCTGCGGGTCGGCCGACCACACCGCCGAGGCCTGGGGGACGATCAGGCGATCGATGAACGGCCGTGAGAAGCGCTGCTGCTCCAGCCACTCACCGAGCGACGGGCTCGGCTCGTGCGTGGAGAGGAGCCGGCGGGCGGCCTGGTTGAAGCGGAGGAAGTCGGCGATCATGCGTTGAAACCACGGGGTGACGAGATGGGCGCGCTTGGCGTACAGCCCGTTGGGCGAGCTGCCGTTGTATTCGAAGTCGCCGTGCGTGTCGGCGACGCTGAAGGTCATCGTCGACGGCTGCGACGCCACCCCCAGCCGGTCGAGCAGACGCTCGAAGCTCGGATAGTTGCGGTCGTTGAAGACGATGAATCCGGTGTCGATCTGGTGAGTCTCGTCGCGGGTATCGACCCGCACCGTGTTCGTGTGACCGCCGGCGTAGTCAGCGGCCTCGAACACGGTGACCCGGTGGTCGGCGTCGAGCAGATGGGCGGTGGTGAGACCGGAGACTCCGGCCCCCACGATCGCGATGTTCATCGACGTCCCTGCCGTCCGGTCCGGTCGCGCTTGTCCTGCCCGCGGCCGGCCGTGACTGCGGCCCGGCCCGGCGCTAGGCGACGGGCGCGGCCGGGCGCTCGGCGGCGGGGGTCTCCGGGGTGGTCGGCGTGACCGTCGCGGCGGGGGCGACGGGCTCATCGGCGGTGGTCAGGACGGGGGCCGGCTCGGGCTTGGGCTCGGCGGTCTCACCGCTGATCGCCTGCTTGAAGCCGCGCATCCCCTCGCCGAGGCCCTTGCCCATCTCGGGCAGGCGCTTGGCGCCGAAGACCATCAGGACGACGATGAGGACGAGTGCGATATGAAGAGGATTGTCGAGTCCGACCATCGGGGGAGCTCCGATCGATTGCTTGCGCGTGCGTGATCATTTATACGCCGTCTGGTGGCGATTGGATCACCCGGCGGGTCAGCTGAGGTTCGCGCTGATCACCGCGGAGTGCGTTGGATGCTGGCTACCCCCGGCCGGCTCGGGCGTCACGAGAACCTGGCTGACGTCGTGCATCGAGCCGGGCACGTCGACGTCGTCGTCACCGTCACGGTTGACGGTGAACAGCGATTTCGTCGGCGAGGGCGCGGCGCTGCCGTGCCGCAGCCACACCTCATAGACCTTGCCGTGGGGAGGCGCGGGAAGGTGGCGCACGACGAGCTGGGCGTGACCGTGGGAGACCTGCAGCGAGGCGCTGCCCGTCCCCGTCACCTGGGCCTCGACGGTTCGCGTGGACGATCCGCCGGGCAACGCGAGCGTGGCGACGAGCACCGCGGCCACGATCACGGCCAGCCCCGCCGACAGCGACCAGGCCAGCGCCGGACGGGGCACGCGGAGCTCGAGGTGGGGCCGCCGGCGCTCGCGCCGGGCGCTGAGCTTCAGCCGCGGCTCATCGGCGACCGCGCGCATCACTCGCCGGCGCAGGGCGGGCGGGGCGTCGTACTGCGGGGCGCTGATCGCCAGGTCGTCGACGACCTGCTGGAAGCTGGTCAGCTCCTCCGGGCACACGGCGCACGTCTCGAGGTGGCGGCGAAACGCCTCCGCCTCGTAGGGCTCCAGTGACCCCAGCGCGTAGGCGGCGACGTCCTCGCCGCAGTGCTCGGGCGGCGGCCCGATCGGCTCGTGGCTCATGAGAACGCTCCGAAGGGTGCGCCGAGCGACATCCGCAGCTTGGTGAGCCCCAGTCGCATCCGCCCTTTGACGGTACCCGCGGGGAGCTTCAGCATCTCGGCGATCTGGGTGTGGCTGAAGCCGCCGAAGTAGGCCAGCTCGATCACCTGGCGCTGCTCGTCGGGGAGTTCGGACAGCGCCTCCCGCACGTGGGCGGCGGTCTCACGGCGCTGGACCTCACGCTCGGTCGAGTCCGGCGCGGCCAGCCGCTTCACCGCATCGTCGTCGGAGACGTCCTTGCCGGTGCGCACGCTCTCGCGCCGGAACATGTCGATCGCGCGGTTGTGGACGACGCCGAGCACCCAGGAGCGCACGCTGCCGCGGGTGCGGTCATAGCGCGCGCCGCTGCGCCACAGGGAGAGAAACGCCTCCTGCACGACATCCTCGGCCATGCTGCGCCGCCCGCACATCCGGTAGGCGAGCGAGAACGCGACATCGGCATGGCGGTCGAAGATCACCTCGAAGGCGCGAGCGTCGCCACTCTGGACCTGGGTCATCAGGTCCTCATCGGCCAGGCCATGCAGATCGTCGGTCTGCTGGCGAAAGGGGAGCATGTGCCTCATCGTGTTCTATCAGCGGCCCTCGGACGCGGCCGCCGCTGACCTTCATACGCAACGGGACCGGATTCCGGATCACTGGATAAGCCCGCCGGCTCTCAGGACACTCCTCAAGCCCCGCGCCGCGGCTGCCGATCAGCTCAGACAGGAGCCCGCACCGCACGCGCGGCCCGGCGCGGCTCCGCCGCTCATGCCCGCGCTTCCCGCGTCACCGATCGCCACGTTGCGAGGTCGCTTCACCGCCCGCCACGCGACGCGGCTGTTGTGGCGGGCCGGCTTTGGACCTGCGCCCGGCGACGTGCAGCGGCTCACCGAGCTCGGGCTGGAGGGCGCGGTGGCCTCGCTGACCCGGCCGCCGGGACGACCGTCGCTGGTCGGTCCGCGCCCGCACGGCGCCGGTGGACGACCGCTGGATCCGATCGACGTGTGGGGCGACGATCACTGCTGGTGGCTGGATCGGATGGTGCGCTCGGACTGGCCGCTCCAGGAGCGGATGACGCTCGTGTGGCACAGCTGGTTTGCCACCTCGGTGCAGGCCTCCACCCAGAAGCTGATGCTGCGCCAGAACGCGATGCTGCGCGCGCGCTGGCTGAGCAGCTTCCACGACCTGCTGGTCCAGGTGACCCGAGATCCCGCGATGCTGCTGTGGCTGTCTGGGACCTCGAACAACAAGCGCAGCCCCAACGAGAACTACGCCCGCGAGCTGATGGAGCTGTTCACGCTGGGCGCCGGCCGTGGCTACGGCCAGAGCGACGTCCACGACCAGGCGCGCGCGCTCACCGGCTGGGTCAACGACTGGTCAGGCGCCCAGGGGCCGCACAACTTCCGCTTCGAGCCCGACCTGCACGACGACGGGATCAAGCGGATTCTCGGCCACCGCGGCCGCTTTGACTGGGTCGACTCCTGCCGGCTGTGCGTCGAGCACTGGTCCCACCCCTCGTTCATGGTCGCCAAGCTGTGGGACTACTTCATCGGCGAGCCGATCCCCGGCGCGGACCTGGAGGCGCTCGCGCGTGTCTATGTGCGCAGCGGCTTTCAGACGCGCCCGCTGATGGAGGCGATCCTCCGCCACCCGCTGCTCTATGAGGGCGCCCGGATGGTCATCCCGCCGGTCGTCTACTGCGCCGGGATGCTGCGCGCCCAGCGCGAGACCGTGCAGACCGACGCCTGGGGCTGGATCGGAGAGCAGACCGGGCAGAAGCTGTTTGATCCGCCCAACGTCGCCGGCTGGGACTACACCGACTGGCTGGACACCGCGCGCTGGGCCGGGCGCCTGGAGGCGGTCAACCAGGTGCTCGCCACCCGCGTGCTGGATACGCAGAAGGACACCCACTATCCCGCTGACGAGACGCCCGCGCAGGCGCTGGAGCGCGCGCTGTCGTTCTGGGGCGATCCGGAGATCTCCGATCAGACGCGCGGGCACCTGCTCGACTTCAGCCGCCGCGCCGCACACACGATCCGCGCCGGCTGGGAGCAGGTGCCGTTCCGGGTGCTGCGCCAGAACGCGCTGCGCGTGCTGGTCCCGACCACCCCCGACTGGCAGACCTGCTGATGGTCCGCCGCGCCGACCCCACCTGCTGCTCGGGCTTCACCCGCTCCGAGGCGCTGCGCGCGGTCGCCGACCGCGCCCCGCGCGAATGGGACCCGTCGATGCCGGTGCCCGCCGGTGTGGGGGTCGATCGCCGGCGCTTTCTCCTCGGTGCGGCCGGCGGACTGCTCTCGGTCTACGGCGCCGGGCGCCTGGGGATCGGGGGCCAGGCGCTGTCAGAGGGCGTCGCCCAGGCCGCCGAGCTCCAGCACCGCGACAGCCCGATCCTCGTCTCGGTCTTCCTCGCCGGTGGCATCGACGCGCTGTCGGTGCTCGCGCCGATCACCGACCCCGCCTACGGCAAGCTGCGACCCACGCTGGCGGTCACCGAGGCGCAGGCGATCCCGTTCGCCGGCGATCCCGCGCTCGGGTGGGGGCCGGCGGCGGCCCCGTTGGCCCAGCTGCACGCCGCCGGCAAGCTGATCGTGTTCCCCGGCAGTGGTTACACCGGCGAGGACATGTCGCACTTCACCTCTCGCCACTACTGGGAGGTGGGGGCCACCGACGCGCGCGTCGACACCGGCTGGCTGGGGCGCTATCTCGATCTCGTCGGCAGCGAGACCAACCCGCTGCAGGGCCTCTCGATGGATGGGGCGATGAACCCGACGTTGGCCACCGCGGTCAATCCGGTGGCGGCGATCGATCGGCCCGAGAACTTCTCGTTGTGGGTCGGCGGCACCTGGGGTCCGATCTTCGATGACACGCTCGACGCGGCGGCGCGGCTGGGCGACGCCCAGCGTCACAGCCGCGACCCGGCGATCGCCCAGGTCGCGCAGGCGGCCTCGGAGGCGGGCGTTGTGCGCCGCGCGCTCAAGCGGTTCGGCACCGCCGAGCACGAGCCCGCCTACCGCAGCCCGGTCACCTACCCGAAGGCGACCGGCACCGACTTCCCCCAGCGGCTGGCGGGCCTGGCGGCGATGATCGCCGCCGGGCTGCCGCTGCGCTGCGTCGCGCTGACGCCCGAGATCCAGTTCGACACGCACGCCAGCCAGGCCTCGACGTTCACCACCCAGGTGCCGGTGATCGCCCAGGCGATCGCCGCCTTCCAGGCCGATCTGGAGGCACGGGGCCTGGACAACCGCGTGATCACCCACGTCTGGTCTGAGTTCGGCCGCCGGGCGCTGGAGAACGGCGGTCAGGGCACCGATCACGGCGCGGCGGGCATCTCGATGCTGATCGGAAGTCGCGTGGTCGGGGGGATGATCGGCGAGTTCCCGTCGCTTCACCGTCTGGACCGCAACGGCAACCAACGCGTCAACGTCGACTTCCGGGGCGTCTACGCCTCGCTGCTGGAGCAGTGGTTCGATCACGACGCCGGCGCGGTGATTCCCGACGCCGGCCGGTTTGCCCGCTACCGGTTGATCGCGTGAGGCGGCCGGCGGCGCTGGCGCTCGTGGCCGGCTGCCTGCTCGGCGGCTCCGGGTGGTCCGCCGGTGCGTCGGCAGGGAGATCCGCTCGGGTGTCCGCGGGGGCGTCCGCTCGCGGGTCCGCGCGCCGCTACCCGGCCCGCCTGCTCGTCTACGCCCGGGAATGGTCGCTGTCGCCCTCACGGGCCCGCCTGCCCGCGGGAACGGTCGTCGTGCAGCTGTGGGACGCGGGGATGGACCCCCACGATCTGCGCGTGCGGCGGCTCAACCGGGCCGGGATGATGGTCGGGCGCACCCAGGCAGTGAGGGTGACCCTGCCGGGCCAGGTGAGCACAGCGACCTGGCATCTGAAGGCCGGTCGCTATCAGCTCTACTGCTCGCTGCCCGGCCACTTCATGCGCGGCATGCACGCGACGATCACCGTCTCCGGACGCTGAGCGCCCCCGGCGGCTGCTTGGCGGTGGCCAGCTCGGGTAGGACGACCGCCGGTGATCGATCTGACAACCCTCCGTCCCGGTCGCCCGTTCCCCCAGGGCGCCACCTGGGACGGCGCCGGCACGAACTTCTCGCTGTTCTCGGAGAACTGCGATCGCGTCGAGCTGTGCCTGTTTGACGCCGACGGCGCCGAGCAGCGCATCCACGTCTATGACCAGACGGGCTTTCAGCACCACGTCTACGTGCCGGACGTCGGGCCGGGCTACCGGTACGGATACCGGGTCCACGGTGCCTATGACCCGGCGCAGGGCCACCGCTTCAACCCCGCCAAGCTGCTCATCGACCCCTACGCCAAGGCGATCGAGGGAGGGGTCGACTGGGCGGCGGCGAGCACGCTGCCCTACGTCGCCGATGGTTCCGAGGACGCCGACTTTCAGATCGAGGAATCCGACGACGCCGCGGCGATCCCCCGCAGCGTCGTGGTCGACTCGAGCTTTGACTGGGGCGATGATCGACTGCTGGGGCACCGCTGGAGTGAGACCGTCATCTATGAGACCCACGTCAAGGGCTTCACCATGCGCCATCCCGGCGTGCCGCAGGACCAGCGCGGGACCTACGCCGGACTCGCCAGCGCGGCGGCGATCGACTACCTGACCGGCCTCGGGGTCACCGCGGTGGAGCTGCTGCCCGTCCACCACATCATCGACGAGAGCTTCCTGGTCGACATGGGGCTGTCGAACTACTGGGGCTACAGCTCGATCGGGTACCTCGCGCCCCATGGCGCCTACAGCGCCTCGGGCACCCGGGGCGAGCAGCTGACCGAGTTCAAGGCGATGGTCAAGGCCCTGCACGCGGCCGACATCGAGGTGATCATGGACGTCGTCTACAACCACACCGCCGAGGGCAACCACCTGGGCCCGATGCTGTCGTTCAAGGGCATCGACAACGCCAGCTACTACCGCCTCAGTCCCGAGGACCCGCGGTACTACATGGACTTCACCGGCACGGGCAACAGCCTCAACCACGTCAACCCGAATGTCCTGCAGCTGATGATGGACTCGCTGCGCTACTTCGTGCTCGAGTGCCACGTCGACGGCTTCCGCTTCGATCTGGCCTCGACGCTGGCCCGGGAGCTCTACGACGTCGACCGGCTGTCGGGCTTCTTCGACGTCATCCACCAGGATCCGATCCTCAACGGCGTCAAGCTGATCGCCGAGCCCTGGGACGTCGGCCCCGGCGGCTACCAGGTCGGCAACTTCCCGATCCTGTGGACGGAGTGGAACGGCGCCTACCGCGACAGCATTCGCGACTTCTGGCGCGGGCAGACCCCCGCCGCAGAGTTCGCCCAGCGGTTCACCGGATCGGCCGACCTCTACGAGCCCGACGGCCGCCGGCCTGCCGCCTCTGTCAACTTCATCACCGCCCATGACGGCTTCACCCTGCGTGATCTCGTCTCCTACAACGACAAGCACAACGAGGCCAACCAGGAAGACAACCGGGACGGCGCCGATGACAACCGCTCATGGAACTGCGGCGTCGAGGGCGACAGCGACGATCCGGAGATCAACGCGCTGCGCGCCCGCCAGCAGCGCAACTTCCTGGCGACGCTGCTGCTCTCCCAGGGCGTGCCGATGCTGCTGGGGGGCGACGAGTTCGGCCGCAGTCAGCAGGGCAACAACAACGCCTGGTGCCAGGACAACGAGCTGTCCTGGTTTGACTGGAGCTCGGTCGACGAGGACCTGCGGTCCTTCGTCGGCGAGGTGATCGCGCTGCGCCGCCGCGAACCGGTCTTTCGGCGGCGCGACTTCTTCGTCGGCGACGAGGGGACGTCGGGACTTCCCGACGTCATGTGGCTGCGCCCCGACGGCGTCGAGATGACCGAGGAGGACTGGGGGCGCGAGGATGCCCACGCGCTGGCCGTGTTCCTCAACGGCCAGGAGATCCCCACTCACGACCGCAACGGCAACCCGATCCAGGGCGCCTCGTTCCTGATGGTCTTCAACGCCCACCACGAGCCGCTTGACTTCACGATCGCCGCGCCCCTCGGCGATCGGTGGGTCACCGTCCTGGATACCGCGGCCGGCGCCCCCGACGCCGCCCACGCGGCGGGCGAGACGCTGTCGGTGCAGGCGCGCTCGATGCGCGTGTTGCGCCGCCAGGGAGCGTCCGAGCAGGACGGGAGCCGATGAGCAGACCGTGGGCGAGCATCTGCTGCGTCGCCTGACCGACTGGGGGGTCACGCGCGTGGACGGTCACCTCGACTTCGTCAACCGGTGACCGCAGCCGGCTCGGGGTGGGCTCGCGCGTTATGACCGGGCTGCACGTCGAGCTTGGTGACGGCGACCCACGCGACGATCGGGACGAACACGGCCAGTGCCATCAACGAGACGTGGCCGTCGCCGAGGTCAAGTCCGGTGATCGAGGGCGGCTTGGAGAACCAGTCTGCGATCGATGCGCCCAGCGGCCGGGTCAGGATGTACGCCAACCAGAACGCCACGATCGGATTGAGGTGCAGGCGCCACCAGCCGATCGCCGGGATCGAGATCGCGACGGCGAACAGGATCACCGAGTCCAGGTAGCCGAGGTTGAGCGTGGTGGCGGTCAGATCGCCCGCGGCGGTTCCGAGCGCGAACGTCGCGAATACCGCCGCCCAGTAGAACCGCTCTCGCCGTGGGGTGTCGATCGTGTGGATCGACAGCGTGCCCTCGCTGCGATACCACCACGCGAAGATCGCTCCCGTGATCAGCGCGAACCCGGGGGCGGTGAGCGCGTAGCCGATCCCGAGGTCGCCATGCACGCCGTCGGCGAACATCGTGCCAAACACGGCGATCCCCGCGACCGCGAACCAGTAGCACGGGGCCCGGTATTCGCGTTGGCGTAGCTGCAACCACAGCGATACGACGACCAGCGCGATCCCGATCACCGGTCCGTAGGTGGTCGAGAAGGTGCCCAGCCAGTCAGACATCGCCTCACCCATGCCGGTGCTGATCAGCTTCAGCAGCCAGAAGACCGCGGTGATCTCCGGGACCTTGGTGAGCAGGCGGCGCGCCGACCCAGTGTCCTGCTGAGCCGTGGCGTGGGTCATCACCCGCGAATCTAGGCTCTCCAGACCGCGTGCGCATCAGTCGACGGATTGATCTTCTGCACCGGCTGTGCGACTCAGGTATGACGCGCCCGCATCGGGTCAGGACCGCTCACCGGATACGTGGAGCGCGACGCGGGCGGCTGCGCCGGCGACCTCAGCAGATCAATCTCTCGCCGCGGCGAAATAGTCGGGGCGAAGAACGGCCAACTTGGGTTTGCCGATGTGGAAGCCCTGCACGAAGTCGACGCCGAACCCGCGCAGCATGTCGATTGTCTCCTGGTCGTCGACGAATTCAGCAATCGTCTGCTTCGCGAGGCCACGGGTGATGGTCACGATCGCCTGGATGGTGAGTTGATCAGTCCTGCTGGTCTTCAGCGCCTTGATGAAGTCCCCGTCGATCTTGACGACGTCGAACGGCAGGTGCTTGAGGTAGTAGAAGGAGCCGAAGCCCGACCCGAAGTCATCCAGGGCGAATTGGCAGCCGAGTCCCGATAGCTGCTGTGACAGCAGGCGCGCCCGATCGATATTGACGATCGCTTCGGTCTCGGTGACCTCGAATGTCAGTGCGCGTGGGTCGATGCGAGCGTTGCGGACAGAGGCGGTGATGAAGTCGACGACGTCGCGGTCGCCGATCGAAGTGCCGGACAGGTTGACCTCCATGCCGAGATCGATACCGGCCGCCTGGCGGCGTTGCAGGAGGTCGATCGAGTGGGTGACGACCCACTGGTCCAAGGCGGGAAGCAGGCCGAAGCGATCGGCGATCGACAGAAACGCCGCCGGCGGCAGCACGCCGCCGTTCTCGTCCGGCATCCGGACGAGGATCTCCGTCCGTTCGATGACGTCACTGTGCAACGAGCGGATCGGCTGCTCGTAGAGCCAGAATCCGTCGTCGCGCTTAAGGGCGTGGCGGATGCGGTCAGCCATGGCCAGGCGTCGGCGACGCCGTGCCGGCTCATCGCTTCCCCGTCCGCCGATGGCGTGGCGGTCGCGGCCGTGTTCCTTGGCCTCATACATGGCGATGCCCGCCTCGACGATCAGCTCGTCGGCGGTCAGGGACTCGTCGGGTTCAACGGCGCGCATGCCGATCGACAGCGTCACGATGACGGGCTGCGCGCTCGTGACGGGGAACGCCAGCCGACGCATGTCTTCGAGCAGCGAGCTTGCGAGCGCCTGAGCGGCGCGGCCATCGCTGCGCGGCAGCACGACGCCGAACTCATCTCCGCCGAGGCGGGCCACGATATCGGTCCCACGGGTGCGTTCGCTGAGCAGCCGCGATACGGCCGTGAGAACTTCGTCGCCGGCGGCGTGCCCGTAGGTGTCGTTGACGTCTTTGAGGTGGTCGACGTCAACGACCAGCACCGCAGTCGCCACACCGTGCCGCCGTCCGTTCGCCGCCTCGCGGTCAAGCTCATCGGCGAACCGTCGACGGTTGAACAGGCCGGTGAGCGGGTCGTGGTCGGCGAGGTGACGCAGTTGCTCCTCGTAACGCTTGCGCTCGGTGATGTCCTGCACCTGCAGCACCACCTGGTTGTCGTCTGACGCATCGCTCAGTCTCGCCACGCTGGTCTGGACCCAGATGTCGCCGCCGTCGCTGTGGATGTAGTGACGTTCCGCGATCGCTGCGCTCAGGTCACCGTCGAGCAGCCACTGGACGTCACGACGAGCGGGATCACGCTCGGATGGGTGGACAAGGGTCTCGATCAGATCACTGCCCTGCAGCTCGTCGAGTCCGAAGCCGGTCAGCTTGCAGAGCGCCGGGTTGACATCCTCGATGCGGTTGCTCTCGCCCGGGCGTGTCGACAGGAGCGCCATCCCGATCGGAGCGTTGGCAAAGGCCGACCTGAACCGCTGTTCGGCCGCCGCCAGATCGGCTGCGGCGGCCTCGGCTGTCGCTTGCGCCAACTGCGCGGAGGCAAACAGCCGAGCGTTCTCCAGGGCCTGAGATACCCGGTCGGCGAGCTCGCGCATGAGGCTGAGGTCATTCTGGGTGAAGTGCCAATCGGGCTGCAGCGACGCGACGAACACGAGACCCACCGTTCGCGCCCCGGAGCGCAGCGGCACGATCATGCCGGAGCTGACCGGGAGCGCCGCGAGCTCGTCGCGCAGGGCTGGAAACTGCTCAGCCCAGCTGGCCACGAGCCCGGGCCTGACCGGATCGATGAGGACGTCCCGGCCGGCAGCGAGCGCCGGGTCGCTGATCTCTCTCGCGACGTCACTCAACGGCGCATTCTCCAGGGCCCGAAGCAGGACATCGCCGATCGTGAGATCAACGGCGCCGACACTGGTCAGGCGCGTCCTGAATTGCTCGCCGGCGGCGATCACGACGCACAGATCGCCCAGCTCGGGCACAACGAGCTGTGCCAACACGGAGACGGCGTGCGCCGCTTGCAGGGAGCTGTCCAGCGCCGACGACGCTCGCGCGAGCAGATCGGCGCGGCGCTCTTCTCGCTCGAGCGTCAGGCGGGCCTGGCGCTCGGCGGTCACGTCCCGCAGCGTGATCACGACGCCGACGATCGCGCCGGCGGTCCGGATTGGCGCGGAGGTGGTCGCGAGTGCGACCGTCGAGCCGTCGATGCGGGTGCGCAATCGCTCGCTGCGGACCGTTTCACCGGCGAGCGAGCGCCGCAGCAGGGCCAGACGAGCTTCGATGTCTTCGACGTTGTCCGGCGCCCGGCTCAGTTCGGTCACATGGCGTCCGAGCACTCTCGCCCGCGTCAGTCCGAGCAGCTTGGCGGCGGCCGGGTTGTAGGCGGTGATGTGAAGCGCCTCGTCGAGCGCCACGATCGCGTCCGGTGAATGGCTGGCAAGCGCCGCGAGCTGCGCTCGGTCGGCATCCGCGACGCGGCGTTCGGTGACATCTCGTGCGATCGTCGACGCGCCCACGATGACCTCCGCGCTGTCACGCAGCGCTGACACGGTCAGCGAGACCGGAATCCGCGAGCCGTCGCGGCGGACGCGCTCGGTCTCGAAGTGTTCGACCCGCTCGCCGGCCAGGACGCGTCCGAGCAGCACCACGTCCTCGTCGCGACGCTCGGGAGGCACGAGCATTGCGACCGGGCGCCCGATCGCCTGCTCGCTCGAGTATCCGTACATCCGTTCGGCAGCTGGATTCCAATCGGTGATGACACGCGTGAGGTCCTTGGCCAGGATGGCGTCGTCCGAACCAGCCACCACGGCCGCGAGGCGCGCACGGTCGGCGTCGGCCCTGCGCCGCGCGGTCACGTCGCGCACCACCGCCAATGCGGACTCCACCTCACCGCCGACCCCGTGCACCGGGACGGCGGTGACCTCGAATGTCAGCCCGTCGCTGGTGAACTCGAAGTCTCGTCGCTCGCCGTCCAGAGCGGCCCGGTAGCTCTCCCGCGAGATGGCCAGAACCTCGGCGGGCGACTCGCCCTGCAGATCGCTGACCTGACGATCGTGCAGCATGGTCTCATCGACCCACGCGAGCCGCTGCGCGGCCGCGCCCTCGCCGACCAGGACGCGAAGATCTCGGTCAAACAGGAACGTCGACGTGTCGGGCAGGTTGGCCGCCAGCGTCCGGTACAGCGATTCGGCCCGGTGCGGGCGCGCCCGGCGGTCATCGTCGTCACCGCGGCTTCCGTGCAGCTGCATGGCTTCGCACTCTCTCTACCGGGGATGTGGACGCCGTGCTCTGGCGAGCGCGCGTGTGTCCTCCCGATGAACAGGAGCGTAGTGCATCGGCGGCCAGCTTGTAACAAAACACACAATTAAAATGGAGGCGGTTGGCGCAACGGTCCGCGACCAGCCCCCTGCGTCGTGCCGATCGGCGTCGACGTCCGGCGGGTCGACCGCGACTCGAAAGCGTCCAGGGGCGAGCGGGTCAGCCGATGGCCGAGATCGGCGCGACCCCACCCCAACTGAAAGCCCATTGGGGGCGAATGAGAGCCCACTCGACTCCTTGCGAAACGGCAGTGGGCAAATGTGGCATTCCCAGTGCCGTCAGATCCCATCGCCGTTCTGCGCCGGGGCGAGTGGGACGATAATCGGGCGTGGTCGGACCGCGCGGCGGCCGCTGCGTGTGGCGGCGGTGAGCTCATGTGAGTCCTGCGCCTCGTCGGCGAGGCGCTCGGCCAGTTTCGCGCTGCTCGCCGGTGCGGCCGATCCCGAGGTACTGGCTCAGCGCTTCACGAGCGATTGCCGATGCCGGCGACGCGCGACGCCGCGCCTCGCGTTCCAGTGCGTCGGCGACCTCGTCGGGCAGGGAGATTGTGGTGCGGCGCATACACGCACACTCACCACCACGACGCGTTTCAACGTGGTTCATGAGCCCGTTCCAACGGTCCGGCTGATCGACTCGGGAGTGCGCTGACGAGGGGCCGGCCACCGCCCGGTAACCGCCCCGGGCGTGCCGCCGGTCCCGAGAGCCTACGCTCGCTGTGGTGACTGAAGCGCCACTCCTCGAAGCGCATGTCAGCTACC
>CAZZYU010000011.1:0-49743 GCA_964658375.1 uncultured Acetobacteraceae bacterium
GAACGCGGCGGGCCCCAGGAAGCCGGCGGCGGGCAACCGGTAGGAGCGCGGGAGGTCGGGCTTCTGGAGGCGCAGCGCCCCGAGCGCGAGCGGTGCGCCGGCGTACATCAGCACCGAGGCGGAGGTGACCACGTTGACGAGCTTGGCCCAGCTCGGGAACGGCAACAGGAAGATCACGCCGACCACGGCGGTCAGCAGGATCGCGGCGACGGGCACTCGAGCGCGGCCGGAGACGTTCTCGAACACCGGGGGGATGTAGCCGTTCTTGGACAGCGCGAACAGGATCCGCGAGCCCGAGGTGAGATAGATCAGGCCGGTGCCGAACGGTGAGACAACCGCGTCGATCCGCAGCAGCAGGGCGAGCCAGCCGAGCCCGGCGAGCTCCGCGACCTGATGGAACGGTGCCGCGTTGAGCGCGATGATCGTCGCGTTCGAGCTTGTCGGCCCGAGGTTCGCCCACGTGCCGGCGTGGGCCAGCAGGCTTGGCTTGAGCGCGCCGATGAAGGCGACCTGCAGCAGGATGTAGACGGTCGCGCCGATGATCAGCGACACGATCACCGCCCTGGGCACGTCCTTCGGGTTTCTCGCCTCGCCGCCCAACTGCACCGCCTGCTCGAAGCCCAGCAGGGAGAAGACGATGCCACCGGATGGGATCGCGATGAGGATGTCCTTGACCTGCGCGCCCTTGACGAAGAAGCCGCCGCCGTGGGAGAAGTTCGAGCCGTGGAACTTGAAGATCAGGAAGACGATGATCGTCAGCACCGGGATCGCGACCTTCCACCAGGTCAGCGTGTTGTTCACCCGCGCCAGCCAGCGGACGCCGACCAGGTTGACGAACGTGAAGACGGCGACCAGGATGATGGCGATTGGGATCCCGAACCCGGTCAGCTTCGTGCCGTTGTACCAGTGGCGCGCGAAGTGGACGGTGGAGAAGTACTCGACCGCCGCCAGCACCTCGATCGGCGCGACCGCGGCCGCCTGCAGGTACGACATCCACCCGAAGGTGGCGCCGGCGAACGAGCCGAAGGCATAGTGCGGGAAGCGGCTGGTGCCGCCTGAGACCGGGAACAAGCCGCCCAGCTCGGCATGGACCAGGGCCAGCGCCGCGACGATGATCGTGGCGATGATCCAGGCGAGGATCGCCGACGGACCGGCGATCGTGGCGGCGCTGAGCGCGCCGAACAACCACCCGGATCCGATGATCGACGCCTCCGAGGCCCACAGCAACCCGAGGAAGCTGATGCCGCGCTCCATCCCGTCGCTGTCCAGCGAGGCCTCGCGTTGCTGGTCGGCTAGGTTCGACATCCGCCCTCCCCATTAGGTAAAGATGATCTCAAGGCGCGGGCATCGTATACCGGCGCGGTGACGATCCGCACTAGACACTTGGATAAGTGGTCGCAGTTTTGGCGCGGCGGCCCTTCGACAACCGGCCGAGCCAGGATCCGGCGAAGCCCCCGCTACTCGCCGGTCCCGGGCCGCTCCAGCGGCCGGCGGTAGATCGTCTGCACGTAGAGCTGCACGAGCGGTTCCACGAGCGCGTCGTGATCAGACAGCGCGGCGACCTGGCCGCTCTTGGCGATGTGCAGCGCGCGCTCGGTCGACCACACGAGGCTCGCCGCCAGCGCCATCGGATCGGCACCGGCGGGGGCCAGTCCGGCCGCCCGGTCGCGCTCGATCACCTCGGCGATCCGCTGCGTGAGGTCGGCGTGCATGCGAAACCAGAGCCGGCTCAGCGCCGGGATCGCGGGCCACTCCTCGGTGGCGGCGAGCATCAGCGGCGCGTAGCGGTCCGACATCCGGATCAGGCGGCTCAGGCCCTCGCGGAAGGCGTCGTCGGGGCTGCGTTGGCTGCGCTGGAACATCGGCTCGATCTCATCGGCCATCTCGGCGCTGACCGAGCGCACGAGCTTGACCACGACGTCCTCCTTGGAGGAGAAGTGCTCGTAGAAGCTCGTGCGCCCGACCGCCGCGGCCTCGAGGATCTGGGCCACGCTGAGCTCGGCGAGCGGAACCGTCTCCAGCAGGCGCGTGGTGGCCGCGAGCACCGCGGCGTAGGTCTTGGGGCGGCGTCCGCGGCGACGCGGTCGGGGAGTGGGGGCGCGAGGGGCGGGCATCTCTGGACGCGATGTTCGGTTTCGGCCGGCCGGGGCTCGCCCCGCCACCTCCAGCGGCATCCGAAGCGACGCTAGCGGATGGGTGTGCCGGGTTGACACGGTGTGCGCTTACCCGGCCGGTGAGACTAGCCTCCCGGACATGTCGCGCACCGATTCAGCGCCGCGCCGCTATCGCCCCGCCGAGGCGGCGATCCTGGAGGCGACCGAACGACTGCTGCAGGACCGGCCGTTCTTCGAGCTGGCGGTGAACGACATCATCGCCGCCGCCGGGGTGTCGCGCACGACGTTCTACGCCCACTTCGGCTCGCGCACCGCCGTGCTCGCCGAATGCCTGCGCCGGGTGATGGGTCAGGTGGCGGTCGCCGTCGAGCCGTTGCTCACCGACGCCGACGCCGACCCCGCGGCGGCGATCGCCGTCAGCTTGGAGCGCTGGGTGGCGCTCGCGACCGACCACGGCGCGCTGCTGCGCACGGTCAGCGAGGAGTGGCCTCACGACGCGCAGCTGCGCGAGCTGTGGCTGGCGATGATGGGCCGTTTCAGCGCGGGCACGGCACGGGTGATCGAGCGCGCCCGGGCGACGGGGGCGGCGCCCCCGGGAGCCGACGCCGAGGCGCTGGCCACCTGCCTGATGTGGGGCTATGAGCGGGTGCTGCACGTCGCGCTCGTCGGCGACGCGGCCGGGCTCGCCGATCCGCAGGCGATCATCGAGCCGCTGGCTCAGATGATGGTCGCCGGCGTGTTCGCGCGCGGCTGATCGGCCCGCGCAGGCCGCCGCCACTGCCGTCGAGATCGCCACGCCGTCGTCGCACTCCGGCTCTCCTTTCGTGCCTACGCGATACCTAGGCATCGCTTACCATCGCGGCCATGACCCAACTCCTTCGCTTTCATGATCGTTCGGCCTCGTCACTCTGGAAGGTGGCGGTGATCCTCGCCGGGGTCGCCGCGATCGCGATCGCGGTGCTGGCGGCGGGCTCCGGCACCTCCTCGGCGAAGGCATCGCGGCCGAGGGCGGCCGCGGCCGCCAAGCACAGCGGCGACGTCGACGTGCTGTCGGCCGGCTCCCTCGACACGCTGATGACCAAGTCGGTCGGACCGGCCTTCCACGCCGCGACCGGGTACACGCTGGTGGACACCTCGCACGGGTCGACCGCGCTCGCGAGCGACATCAAGAACAAGATCTATGTCGCCGACGTCTTCGTCAGCGCCTCGCCGGCGGCCGACAACAGCATCCGAGGCCCCGAGAACGGCGACTGGGTCTCGTGGTACGCGGACTTCGCCACCTCGCCGGAGGTGCTCGGCTACTACCCCAGGAGCACATTCGCCAAGGATCTGAAGACGATGCCGTGGTACAAGGTGATCACGATGTCCGGGTTCCGCCTCGGACGGACCAACCCGTCACAGGACCCCGGCGGCGTGCTCGCCAAGGAGGCGCTGGAGGAGACGGCCAAGGCCCAGCCGACGTACTCGTCGGCGCTGAAGAAGCTCGCGACCGAGTCCTCGGACGAGTACGAGGAGGACACGGAGGAGGCCGACATCCAGAACGGGCAGCTCGACGCCTCGTTCATGTACGAGGCCGACGCCATCTCCCAGGACAGCCCGTTCGTCAAGCTCACCGGCGTCAACCTCGCCGGCAACTACACGATCACGATCGTCAAGCACGCACCCCACCCCGCCGCGGCGGAGGCGTTCGTCAAGTTCCTGCTCGGCCCCACCGGGCAGAAGCTGATGAAGGCCGACAAGTTCGGCGTCACGTCACCGCCGAAGGTCATCGGGAACAAGGTTCCGGTCGGTCTGAAGAGCCTCTTCTAGCCGATGACGGCCGGCAGGTCGCCGCGCCCGCTGCGCTGGCTCGGCGGCCTGCTGGTCCTCTATCTCGCGTACCCGGTCGCCGCGTTCATCGTCCGCGTCGTCGGCGGCCACAACGAGGGCTGGAACACCTCCGGGCTGTGGTCGGCGCTGCGGGTGTCGGTCGAGGGGGCGACGATCTCGGTGATGTTCGGGGTGCTGACCGGCATCCCGTTGGCCTACGTCCTGGCGCGCCGGCACGGCTGGCTGTCCTCGGCGGTCGGCGTGATCGTCCAGCTCCCGCTCGCCGTCCCGCCTCTGATCAGCGGCATCCTGCTCGTCTACATCGTCGGGCCCTACACGTTCCTCGGCCAGCTGTCGGGGGAGCGGCTCACCCAGACGATGTACGGGGTCGTCATCGCCCAGTCGTTCGTCTCGCTGCCGTTCCTGGTCGTGGTGGCCCGCAGTGCGTTCCGCGCCGTCGACCCGACGCTGGGCGAGGTCGCCGCCACCCTCGGCTACGGCCCGCTGGCGCGGTTTGCGCGCGTCGACGTGCCGACCGCCTCGGAGGGCCTGCGGACCGGGATGGTGCTCATGTGGCTGCGGGCGTTCGGGGAGTACGGCACCACCGTGGTCCTCGCCTACCACCCGTACAGCCTCCCGGTCTACGTCGACAACCTCTTCTCCTCCGCGCCCCTCTCCCAGGCCGAGGCGCCCACGGTCCTCGCCTTCGGCGTCGCGATCCTCGCGCTCGCGGCCGTCCGCATCCGGCCCGGCCGGGTGCGGATCACCCGACGGCCGCCGCCGGCGCCACTGGCTCCCGTGCCGACGCCGCCGACACCGGTGGGCTTTGCGATCGACGTCACGCTGGGGACGTTTCGCCTGCGGGTCGCCCATCCCGAGCAAGGCCACCGCCTGGCGGTCGTCGGGCCATCGGGATCGGGTAAGTCGGTCACGCTGCGGGTGCTCGCCGGGCTGCTCGGGCCAGACGCCGGGACCGTCACCTACGGCGGCGTCGACGTGAGCGCCACCGCCCCGGAGCAGCGCCGGCTCGGCTACGTCCCCCAGGGCTTCGGCCTGATCCCGGGACGCACCGTCTGGGAGCAGGCGGTGTTCGGCCGCCACGCCGATCCGGCCCGCGCCGCCTGGTGGCTGGCGACGCTGCACCTCGACGGCCTGCTCGACCGGCTCCCGGAGCAGCTCTCCGGTGGGCAGCGCCAGCGCGTCAGCCTGGCCCGGGCCCTGGCCGGCGACCCCCGGCTGGTGCTGCTCGACGAGCCGTTCACGGCGCTGGACGCCCCGGTGCGGGCCGAGCTGCGGCGCGAGCTGCGCCGCCTGCAGCGCGACGTCGACCTCTCGACCGTCCTCGTCACCCACGACCCCGAGGAGGCGGCGATGCTGGCCGACGAGATCATCGTCGTCGACGACGGGCGGGTGCTCCAGCGCGGACGCTGTCGCGACGTGTATCAGCGCCCCGCGTCGGCGCAGGTCGGGCGCCTGCTCGGGATCGAGAACCTGTTTGAGGGCGTCGCCGGAGACGGCGCCCCGCCGGTCGGCGTCACGACGGATCTGGAGCCCGGCACCCGCCTGCTGTGGCAGGTGCCGACCGACGCCCTTCGGGTCCTCCCCCCGGACCCGTCCCCATCCGATACCGGCGGCGCCACCACCAGCCTCGGAGATGGTCTGGTGACCGACGTCATCGACCTGGGCCGGACCGTCGAGGTGGTGGTGTCGCTGCACCGCGGCGTGCAGCTGCGGGCGCGGTCGCGCGCGCTGCCCGACCTGAGCGTCGGCGCGGCCTGTCGCGTGGAGACCGACCCCGACGCCGTCTCGGTCTGGTCAGCGGCGGCGGCCCCGGGCGCCCCGCTTGACGACTTTGGGATGCTGGCTTGATGAGCGATGAATGCACCCACCTGAGCAGCATCGAGATCACCGAGCTGCCCGCCAGCGTCGCGGGCTGTGAGGACTGCCTGGCCGCGGGCGGCGAGTGGCTGCATCTGCGGATCTGCCTGGAGTGCGGGCATGTCGGATGCTGTGATGACTCTCCCGGGCGCCACGCCACCGCGCACGCCGACTCGACCGCCCATCCCCTGATGCGCTCGCTGGAGCCCGGGGAGGACTGGTGCTGGTGCTTTGTCGACAGACTCGCGATGGTGATTCCCGAGATCACCGGCGTGACGCGGATCCCGCCCTCGCCGATGCTGTCCTGAGCCTCGTGCGATGAGCGCCACCGAGCCGCGTCGTCCGGCGATCCTCTGCGTCGACGACGAACCGACCGTGCTCGCCGCCGTCTCCCGCGACCTGCGGCGCGGCTTCGGCGAGCATTACCGGATCGTGCGCGCCGGCTCCGGGCCCGAAGCGCTGGAGCTGCTCGGCGAGCTGCGCCGCCGGGGCGACCAGGTGGCCCTGCTGGTCGCCGACCAGCGAATGCCCGGGATGGAGGGCACCGAGTTCCTCACCCGGGCGCGCGAGATCTATCCCGAGGCCAAGCGCACCCTGCTCACCGCCTACGCCGACACGCAGGCGGCGATCGCCGCGATCAACGAGGTCGCGCTGGACTACTACCTGCTCAAGCCGTGGGACCCGCCCGAGGAGGGGCTGTATCCGGTCGTCAGGGATCTGCTGGAGACCTGGGAGGGCACGGCCGAGCTGGCGGCGTCCGGGGTGCGGATCATCGGCCATCGCTTCTCCAAGGAGACCCATGACCTGCGGGACTTCATCGCCGGCAACCGCATCCCCGGCCGCTGGCTGGACCTCGAACGCGAGGCCGAGGCCCAGGAGCTGATCCGGGTGGCCGGCGTGCCGCAGGAGCGCCTCCCGGTCGTCCTGCTCGAAGACGGGACGGTGCTGGAGCGCCCGACCGTGATGGAGCTCGCCGAGCGCCTCGGCGTGGTCGCCGCCCCGTCGTCTGACCATTACGACCTGGTGATCGTCGGCGGCGGCCCGGCGGGGCTGGCGGCCGCCGTCTACGGCGCCTCGGAGGGCCTGCGCACGGTCATGGTCGAGTCCGAGGCCCCCGGGGGTCAGGCCGGCCAGTCGAGCCGAATCGAGAACTACCTCGGATTCCCGTCCGGGCTGTCGGGCTCAGATCTGGCCCGGCGGGCCACCACCCAGGCGCGGCGGCTGGGCGCCGAGCTGCTCACCGTGTCGGACGCGATCGCGCTCAAGGTGGAGGGCGCCGGGCGGATCATCGAGCTCACCGGCGGCACCCAGCTGAGCGCCAACAGCGTGCTCGTCTCCTCGGGCGTGTCCTACCGGATGATGCCCGCACCGGGCTTCTCGGACTTCACCGGCGCCGGTGTCTACTACGGCGCGACGCTGACCGAGGCGCGGTCGTGCAGCCAGCAGCACGTGGTGGTGATCGGAGGCGCCAACTCCGCGGGACAGGCGGCGGTGTACTTCAGCCAGTACGCGTACAGGGTGACGATGCTCGTGCGCTCGGGCTCCCTGGCCAAGTCGATGTCGCACTATCTGATCGCCCAGATCGACGCCCTGGACAACGTCGAGGTCCGTCTGAACAGCGAGGCGGTCGCCGCCGAGGGCTCCGACGGTCGCCTGCGACGCCTCACGGTGCGCGGGCCCGACGGCGAGTCCTCGGAGAGCGTCGACGCCTGCTTCGTGTTCATCGGCGCGCTGCCGCGGACCGACTGGCTCGACGGCGTCGTCGCCCGCGACGAGCGCGGGTTCATCCTCGCCGGACCGGACGCGCGCGATCACGGCTGGCCGCTGGCCCGTGAGCCCCAGGCGCTGGAGACGAGCGTCCCCGGCGTGTTCGTCGCCGGCGATGTCCGAGCCCGGTCGATCAAGCGCGTGGCCAGCGCCGTCGGCGAGGGCTCGATGGCCGTCTCGCTGATCCACCAGTACCTGGCGAGCGGATGAGCGCCGGTTCGGGTCACGCGGCCGCCGCGGCCAAGCCCACCGTCGCCCAGCTGCGCGAGATCGACCTGTTCGCCGAGCTGTCAGACGCCGACCTGGAGGTGTGGGCCGACGCGGCGACGCTGCACGAGGCGCCGGCCGGCGAGCGGATCGCGGAATACGGCCACGCCAGCCGCGGGCTGACGCTGCTGCTGGAGGGCCGGCTGGAGATGCTCGCGCCCGACGGCGAGGTCGAGGCGCCCCAGGGATCTCAGACCGCACCGACCTGGATCGGCGCGATCCCGACCCTGCTCAGCGCGCCCTCGCAGGTCACCCTGCGCGCCGAGACGCCGGTCCACTATGCCCTGATCGACCCCGAGCGGTTCATCGACCTGACGATGGCCCACCGGCCGGTGTTCGGTCGCGCGATGGCTCAGATGAAGCCGGTGATCGGCCGCATGGCCCGCCAGCAGGTTCAGCACGAGCGGCTCGAGTCGCTGGGGACGATGGCCGCCGGGCTCGCGCATGAGCTCAACAACCCGGCGGCCGCGGCCCGGCGGACCGCCGGCGAGCTCGCCGACGCGCTCACGGTGCTGTCCCGGACGGTCGGGGTGTTCGTCGAGTCGGGCGTCGACGCCGACCAGGCCCGGCGGTTGGTCGACCTGCAGACCTCGGCGCTGGAGCGCTGCGCGGCGCGCACGTCCCTGTCGGCGCTCGATGCCGCCGACCGCGAGGAGGAGGTCGGCGACGCGCTGGCGGCACTCGGCGTCGAGGATCCGTGGTCGCTGAGCGAGCCGCTCGCCGCCGCCGGCATCGACCGCCCGTTCCTCGATCAGGTGGCCGCGACCGCGGGGACGCTCACCGTCCCGGTGCTGCGCTGGATCACCGCCTCGCTGTCGGCGCGCCAGATGGCCAGCGAGCTGGCCGAATCGACCCAGCAGATGAGCGAGCTGGTCGGCGCGATCAAGAAGTACGCCTACATGGACCGGGGGGAGCTCGTCGAGGTCGACCTCCGTGAAGGGCTGGAGACGACGCTGAAGATCCTCAAGCACAAGCTCAAGCACACGGCGATCACGGTCACTCGTCACTACGAGGAGTCGCTGGGGCCGGTCACCGTGTTCGGCGCCGAGCTCAACCAGGTGTGGACCAACCTGCTCGACAACGCGATCGACGCGCTCGGTGAGACGGGCGAGATCACGATCACGACGCGGGCCGACGGCGACTGCGTCGAGGTCGACATCGCCGACGACGGGCCGGGAATCCCCGCCGAGACGCGCTCCCGCGTGTTTGATCCGTTCTTCACCACCAAGGACGTGGGCAAGGGCACCGGTCTGGGCCTCGACACGGCACGGCGGATCGTCGTCGACCGCCATCACGGCAGCCTGACCGTCGCCTCGCGGCCCGGCGAGACCATCTTCCGGGTCCGCCTGCCGAAGAACGCCGCCCGACCCGGATCGTGAGCGCACCGGCCGCCGGCGCCCCGCCCCGGCCGGTGGTCTCGGAGTCGGCCAGGCGCCTGGCGCTGATCTCGGCGATCCTCGCCTCGACGATCGCGGCCGTCGACTCGTCGGCGGTCAACGTCGCCCTGCCGGCGATCGGGCGCGACCTCGGCGGCGGCTTCGCCGCCCAGCAGTGGGTGTCCAACGCGTACCTGCTCACGCTGAGCGCGCTGATCCTGCTCGCCGGGTCGCTCACCGACCGGCTCGGCGAGCGGCGCGTCTTCACCGCCGGGGTCGCGGGGTTCGGAGTCGGCTCCGCGCTGTGCGCGCTGTCGCCGTCGATCGGCGTGCTGATCATCGCCCGGGCGCTGCAGGGCGTCTCCGGCGCGCTGCTCACGCCCGCGGCGCTTGCGATCATCGTCGCCGTGTTCCCGCCCGACGAGCGCGGCGGCGCGATCGGCCGCTGGACGGCGTGGAGCGGGATCGGGATCCTCGCCGGACCGCTGCTCGGCGGCGAGATCGTCGACGCGGCCTCGTGGCGCTGGATCTTCGTGATCAACGTGCCGCTGGTGATCATCGCGCTCGCGCTGGGACGGATCGCCGTGCCCGGGCGCGCGCCGGCTCCGCGCGATGCGACGGGCGCCACCCCGGCACCGACGCGGATCGACTGGGCGGGCGCGGCGCTGGCCGCCGCCGGTCTGGCCGGCGTCTCGTTCGCCCTGATCGAGCAGCCGGTGCTCGGCTGGTCAGACTCCGGGGTCTGGGGCGCGCTGGCCGCCGGCATCGCACTGTTCGCGGCGTTTGTCAGGTGGGAGTCCCGAGCCGCGGCGCCGATGCTGCCGCTGAGGCTGTTCGCGTCACGCAACTTCGCGGTCGCCAACGCCCAGACGCTCGCCATCTACGGCGGCATCGGCCTGCTCGGGTTCTTCGTCACGATCTACCTGCAGCAGGTCGCCGGCTACAGCGCGCTGAAGTCCGGAGTCACCGGGCTGGTCCCGACCGTGGTCATGTTCGCGCTCTCGGCGCGCATGGGCCGGCTGGCCGACCGCTGGGGGGCACGACCGTTTCTCACGGTCGGGCCGCTCCTGGTCGCGGCCGGGTTCGGGCTGATGCAGCGCTACGGCACCTCGGTCTCGTTGCCCGGCGACGTGCTCCCGGCGCTCCTCGTCTTCTCGCTCGGGCTGGCCCTGACCGTCGCCCCGCTCACCGCCACCGTCCTGGCCGATGCCCGGGACACGGAGGCCGGCATCGCCTCCGCGGTCAACAACGCCGTCGCGCGCACCGCCGGCCTGATCTCGGTCGCGGCGGTCGGTGCGGTCGTCTCCGCCCACTACGGCGCGCTGCTCACCCAGCGCCTCGGCGACCGGCTCCCGCCCTCCAGCCACGCGGCCGTGGTCGCCGCGCAGCGGCGCACGTTCGGAACGATCGACGCCCGCGCGCTGCCGGCCGCCGACCGCGCGTTCGCCCGCCGGGCCTCGGCGCAGGCCTCCGCCGACGCCTTTCACCTCGCGATGGGGATCGGCTCGGGGCTGCTGATCATCGCCGGGGTCGGCGGGGGCATCGGCCTGCGGACCCAACGGCGCTCACCGGTGTCGGCCGGGGGCTGCGGGGGCGGCGCCCTGGCCGGGGTTCCGGCCGCGGTCGGAGGCGGGGCGAGCGGCCGGGCCGGCTGACCCTAATTGCCCAGGAACGCGGACGGCAGATTCCGGCCCGGGACCTGGTCGGGCAGATCGATCTTCCCGTCGCCGGGGTAGGCGGTCGTCCAGTTGTGCGCCGAATACCAGTCCAGGCGGTTGAGCATCGCCGGGTTCTCGGCGTCGGCCCGGGCGCCCTTGCCGTTGAACGGCTGACGGCGGCTCCACTTCACCCAGGCGTCGTAGACCTTGCGCTCGGAGCTGGGCACCGACCCCACCCCCTTGAGCGGACCGCTGGTGATCGTCGACTTGTATCCGGGCGCGCCGAGCGTCAACGGGATCTTGTTCTCGATCCGGTCGTAGGGCTTGAAGTTCGGCGTACTGGTGAACGCGTCGTACATCGGCGCGGCCGAGCCGTCCTCCTGGTTCATCGGCTTGATGCCGAGGATCTGCTCGATCGTCCGGACCATGTTGAGCTGGGTGTCGTACTCGTCGTGCACCCCGCCGGCTGAGTAGGGACTGATGACGAAGGCCGGACCGCGGTGCCCGTCGACGTGGTCGACGCCGTTCTGCGTGTCGTCCTCCACCACGAAGATCGCCGTGGACTTCCAGAACCGGCTGTGGGAGATCGAGTCCACGACGCGGCCCACGGCCAGATCGTTGTCGGCCACCCCGGCGACCGGATCGGGATCGCCGGCGCCCACGCCCGCCGTGTGATCGGCCATCAGCCACATGAACGTGAGGTTGGGCATCTTCCCGGTCTGCTTCTGGCGCTTGAAGACCGGCTCCCACATATCGACGCGGTACTGGTCGGGGATGTTGAGGTGGAAGTTGGGGAACCAGGGATCGAGGATCTTGTTCAACGACGGGATGTCGCTGGTCGTCCGGTACTTGTGCGTCGGGACCGGCAACGTGCCCGTGGCATTGCCCTGGAGGACCCTCGAGTCCTGGTACCAGTCAACCCAGGTGGGTGGCGGATCGGCATACGGGTCATGGGCGTACTCGCCGAAGTCCTGGACCGACTTGCCGGCCTTCTCGGCGGCGTTCCAGAGAAAGCCGTCGCGCTGGTAGGCCAGTGCGTCGCCGCCCTGCGAGGGATAGGAGCGGTAGAAGGCGCCGAACTCCTTCTCGTTGTAGTCGTTGGCCTCGGCCTGAACGATCCAGTTATGACCGTCGGCTGAGAGCGTGCCCTCGTCGTAGAAGTTGTCAAGGTCGCCAAAGCGCCTGGCCAGGGCGTGGAAGTTCGGCGTCACGTTCTTGCCGAACTGGGCCAGCGCGGGGTCGCCGTTGCCCTCCCCCAGGTCGCCGAGCACCTGATCGTAGGTGCGGTTCTCCTTGACGATCACGACGACGTGCTTGATCGGCGAGGGGTCCCCGAGCTTCTTGGGAATGACGGAGGGCACCGTGTCGTCGGCGCCCTGGTCGACCGCCTTGATGTCGTTCCAGGCATTGTCGGTGAACACCGCCTTGGTGTCACTCGTCAGCTGCTTGGCGGTGGGCAACCGGAAGATCGTCACGCTGCCGGTGTCGTCGTAGGTGTTGTGGCCCTTCGCGGACTTGGTGTACACCCCCTTCGTGATCGTCGAACCGGGACCACGGGCGCCGATGCCCTTGTCGTTGGTGACGACGATCCTGCCCCCGAGCGCAGGGTCGGGCTGGACCTGCACCGGGTACTGGTCGGTCGGCATCAGGCCGTCGAAGGTCATCGCGGTGTGCACCCCGTGGAAGGTGTATTGCGCGATCGCGTTATCGCGTCCGATCGAGACGAGCACCTTGTTGCCGATCATCGAGATCGCGTTGGCATAGCTGCCCACGGTCGCGCCCGGCACGGGGTTGGTGTCGACGGTCTGGGTGACCGTGTTGGTCTTGGTGTCGATCACCGAGAGGCTGTCGTCGTTGGAGTTGGCGACCAGCAGCGCATTGCCGTGCAGGTACTCGGCGGTCGGCTGCAGCCCGACCCTGATCTCCTTCTCCTGGACGCCGGTCGTCAGGTTGACGACGGAGACCGTCCCGGTGGAGGCCGCACCGGTCACCTTGTTGGCGACGATCGGGGTGCCGTCGGAGAGGTTCGTGTACTGGCCGGGCTTGGCGGGGTAACCGCCCTCGTTGGAGACGTAGGCGACCGTCCCGTGGTCGGCCAACGCCACCTGGCGTGGGGCGTTGCCGACCGCGATCTCACCGGTCACCGCGTTGGTCGCGGTGTCGATCACCGCAAGCTTGTTGGCGCCGTTGAGCGCGACGTAGAGGGTCGCGCCGTTGGGCGAGAGCGCCATTCCCGCCGGCAGCTCAGAGCCGTTGTCGGCGCCGATCTCGTCGTTGGCGTCACAGGCGATGGCGGTCGGATCGCCGACGCCGCACAGCGCGATGGAGGCCGTCTCCGTTGCCTGACCGGTCGCCGGGTTGACCGAGAAGCGCAGCAGGTAGGTGGACTGCGGGACCCACAGCGTCGTGCCGTCGGCGGAGTAGAGCGGGCCGTCGGGGCCCACCGTGTTGTCGGTCGGCTTGGTGGCCGGCGTGGCCAGCGGAGTCTGCTGGACGATCGTGTGGGTCTTGACGTCGATGATCGTCAGGTAGCCGTCGAAATCGTTCCAGCCCAGCGCGGCGACGTCCTGGCCGGTGGGGCTGAGCGTGCTCGTGAGCAGGCGAGCCTTGGTGTCAAGGATCCGTGTGCCCAGTGGCGAGATCCACTGGTTGGAGGCCAGCAGCGTGGCGCCGTTGACCGTCTGGCCGGCGTGGTGGTTGCCGAACGGGCCGCTGCGGGTCGCTGCCGCGACGGCCGCGCCGACGGCCAGGATCGCGGTCACCGCGAGCACCCCCGCGACGACGAGCGCCCGGGTCCCCAGGCCGGGACGGCGACTGTCTTCTGAGCGCATCTGTTCGACGACCTCCTACGGGGTTAGAGCCGCCCGGTCACGGCGAGACACCGACCGCCGCACACCGTATTGGGCGGGGGGACGATGGATGTGAGGAAGTTGTGTCCCGCGGGGGCGCGTTCACATGAGCTTGACCAGAGCGGCCCGGGCGCCCGTCATGCTGATGGGGTGGACGCGGTCCTCGCCAGCGGTCTGGTCAAGCGCTTCGGGACGATCACCGCGATCGACGACGTCGACCTCACGGTTCCCGCCGGCCAGGTGCATGGCCTGCTCGGCGCCAACGGTGCGGGCAAGACGACGTTGCTGCGCCTGCTGTTCGGGCTGATCGCGCCCGACGCCGGGACCGTGGCGCTGCTCGGCCGTCGCCTCCACGGGCCCGGCTCCGGCGCGCTGGACCAGGTCGGCGGCTTCGTCGAGGAGCCGACGTTCTACCCCTACCTCTCCGGCGCGGCCAACCTGACGCTGCTGGCCAAGCTCGACGGCGGCGATCCCTCGCGGGAGCGTGTGCAGGAGCTGCTGGCGCGCGTCGACCTGGGTCGGCGCGGCAGCGACCGGGTCGGCGGATACTCGACCGGCATGCGTCAACGACTGGGCATCGCGGCCGCGCTGCTGCGCGATCCGCGGCTGCTTCTGCTCGACGAGCCGACGAGCGGCCTGGATCCGGCGGGCGCCCAGGCGGTCGCCGTGCTCGTCCGCGAGCTCGCCGACCAGGGCGTCGCGGTGCTGCTCTCCAGCCATCAGATCGGTGAGCTGGAGAAGGTGTGCGACGGCTATACGTTCATGCGCGGCGGCCGGATCGTCTGGCGGGGCTCGGCGGCGGAGTGCAACGCGCAGGCGTCCGCGCCGGCCTACGCGGTGTCGACCAGCGACGACACGCGGGCGATGGCCCTGGCCTCCGCTCGCCCGGGTGTGCGCGCCGAGCGTTCACGCGGGCGGGTGACGATCACGGTGCCCGAGGACGCGCTGGACGAGCTCGTGCTCGCCCTCGGCGACGCGCGGATCGCCGTGCGCCGGCTGGAGCTCCTCGTCAGCCCGCTGGAGTCGATGTTCTTCGCGCTCAGCGAGGGGCGGTGAGCGCGGCTTCGCTGGAGCGGCGGGTGTGGCGTGCCTACCAGACTGAGCTGCTCAAGCTGAGTGCACAGGCGGTCCTGCGGCTGATCCTCGTGCTGGCGGTCGTCGGCCCGTTTGCCTTCGCCGGCCTCCTGCGACTTCAGAGCAGCACCCCATCGGATGCCATCTTCGGCGTCTACGTCCACGACTCGGGCTTTGCGATCTCGCTCGTGGTGCTCAGCTTCGCGGGAAACTGGGGCGTGCCGATCATCGCGGGGCTGGTGGCGGGCGACATGTTCTCCGGTGAGGATCGTCACAACACCTGGAAGACGATTCTCACCCGCTCCTGCTCGCTGGGCGACCTGTTCGCGGCGAAGGTGGCGGCGGCGATGACGGTCGTGACCGGCCTGGTGCTGATCGCCGCCACGGCCAGCATCGTCGCCGGAGTGGTGCTCGTCGGCGCCCACGGGCTGGTCAGCCTCGACGGGGTCGAGCTGTCCGGTGGTCACGCGTTCGCGCTGACCGCGGTCAGCTGGCTGCTCTGCGTGCTGCCGGCGCTCAGCTACATGGGGCTCGGCGTGCTGTTCTCGGTCGCCAGCCGCAGCGGGATCGTCGGCGTCGTCGGCCCGCTCGTAGCCGCCCTGGCCACCCAGCTGCTCAACCTGATCGGGCAGGGCGTCTGGGTCCACCTGCTGCTGATCGGGTCGACGTTCACCAACTTCTTCGCGCTGTTCACCGGCCACGCGTTCCTGGAGCCGCTGCTGATCACGTGCGTGATGTCGGTCGTGTGGATGGTCGCCGCCCTTGCCGCCGCCTGGTGGATCCTGCGCCGCCGCGACTTCCTCGCCGGCGGCGCCTCCCGTCCGGCCGGCTGGCGCGGACCGGCTCGGGTCGCGATCGGCACCGCAGCCGCCGTCGCCGTGCTCGCCCTCGCCACCAACCTGGGTCCGATCGGCGTCACCCGGAACCGCGTGCAGAACTCGATCGCGACCACCTTCTCCAACGTCAGCCTGCTGCAGCAGAAGCTGATCGGCCGCACCCCACCGGCGGGGGCCAGGCTCGATGTCCAGCCCTACTGCACGCGGCGCGGCACCGCGTCGCGCGGGCCCGGAGACTGGTTGTGCAACGTCTATGTCTACCTGCCTCAGCCCAAGTCGGTCCCCTTCCAGCAGACCAACGTCGACTACGACGTCTCGGTCGCATCCGATGGCTGCTTCAAGGCGCAGTCCCCGCCCAACTTCATCGGCGGGCAGACGATGACCGACGCCCGTGGCCACAGCACGACGAACCCGCTGTTCGTCGTCTACGGCTGCTTTGACCCGCTGTAGCCGCCTACGCCTGCGACGGGATGATCAGTCTGTTCTCGTAGGCGAAGACGACGATCTGGACGCGGTCGCGGAGCTCGAGCTTGGCGAGGACCCGCCCGACATGGGTCTTGACCGTCGCCTCGGAGAGCACGAGCTGGGCGGCGATCTCGGCGTTGGAGAGGCTGCGGGCGACGAGCAGCAGCACTTCGTATTCGCGCGCGGTGAGCTGGTCGAGCTGGGCGCGCCGGCTCGGGTCGGGGCCGGCGGGCGCGGGCAGGCGGTGGGCATAGCTGGTCAGCAGCCGGCGGGTGACGGCGGGCGCCACGACGGCGTCGCCGGCGGCGACCGCACGGATCGCCGAGAGCAGGTCGGCCGGCTGAGCGTCCTTGAGCAGGAACCCGCTCGCGCCCGACCGCAGCGCCTCGTACACGTACTCGTCGAGGTCGAAGGTGGTGAGGATGATGACCCGTGCGGGGCTGTCGGAGCCGACGATCAGCCGGGTCGCCTGCACGCCGTCCATCTCCGGCATGCGGACGTCCATGAGGATGACGTCGGGGGCGAGTCGGCCGGTCGCGGCCAGCGCCTCCCGGCCGTTGGCGACCTCGCCGACGACCTCCAGGTCGTCCTGGCTGTCGATGACCATGCGAAAGCCCAACCGCATGAGCTCCTGGTCGTCGGCGAGCAGGACGCGGGTGGTCATCAGACGGCGGCTCCGACGTCGGCGAGGACGGTGAGCCTGACCCGCCAGCCGCCGTCCGCGCCGGGCCCCGCCTCGAGCTCGCCGCCGAAGGCCGCGGCGCGCTCGCGCATACCCCGCAGGCCCCGTCCCCCCGAGGGCAGCGCCGTCTGCGACGGTCGACGTTGCCCGGTACCGGTGTCGGTGACCTCGAGCGTCACCCGGCCGGTGCGGCAGCTCAGTGACAGGCTCGCGCTCGCGGGTCGGCCGGCGTGCTTGAGCGTGTTGGTGAGCGCTTCCTGGGCGACACGGAAGATCGTCAGCTGCATGCCGGCCGAGAGCGCCTCGGGGTCGCCGTCCACCGCGATCGAGACCGGGATGCCGGCCGCGTGCACGCGCGCGAGCAGGTCGTCGAGCCGGTCCAGGCCGGGCAGGGGCTCATACGAGCTCGTCGCCGATTCCTCGTGCAGGACGCCCAGCAGCCGGCGCATCTCCTCCAGCGCCTGGCGCCCGGTGCCCGACAGCCGCTGGAGCGCGGACCTGGCGGCGTCGGGGGCGTCGGGCAGTGCGTAGGCGGCGCCGTCGGCGAGGCCGATCATGACGGTCAGATTGTGGGAGACGATGTCGTGCATCTCCCGCGCGATCCGGGCGCGCTCGGCGGCAGCGCCGAGGCGGCCCTCCTGGTCGCGCTCGAACTCCAGTCGCGCCGCGCGTTCCTGCAGCGAGACGACGAGCGCCCGGCGTTCGCGGATCGTCAGCCCGACCGCGGCGGCCGCGACCGCCAGGCCGTTGATGCCGACCCAGACCTTCAATGGCTGGTCCGGTGACCACCTCAGCGCGGCGAGCACCGCTCCCACCTCGACGACGACCGCGGCCGGCGCGATCTCGCTGGGCGGCCCGTCGAGCGCGATCCAGAACAGCGCGATCAGGATCGCCGCGTCAGCGAGCTGCGGCGTCGAGACCAACCACTGGACGAGCGCGATCAGCGCCACCGCCGCAAACGACAGCCGGCGGTCGACCGTCCGCAGCGGCAGCGGCAGGCAGAGCGCGACGCAGGCGACGACCGTGTCGAGATGGTGCAGGCGGCCCTGAACCGCCAGCCCGATCAGGCTGACGGCCGCCAGGACGACGGCACTTGCCGCATCGACCCCGACGGGGTGACGCCGTCGGTATGCGGTCGCGCGCCGCACGATGTCGTGGAGCCCGTTCACGATCGCCTCGTCGGTCGGCCGACCCATCGCTCCAGTGTGGCGCGGTGAGACGCGTCCTTGAACTACCCGTTGGTCGCGGTCATCGCGACCGGGAGATCCGAGGACGGCGTGGCCAGAGGCCGGCAGCCGATCTGACGGCTGTACATGTAGGTCACCAGGCCGATCGAGATGATCCCGAGGTAGATCGCGGTGGGGATCTGTCCGAGGTTGAGGCCGGCCTGGTGGATCGGCATGTCGCTGTAGTCGGCCCACGAGGCACCGAACGGGCGCGTGACCGTGTACGCGAACCAGAAGCAGAAGACCGCGTTGCGGCCGAACCGGTAGCGCAGCACGAGCGGGATGAGGATGATCCCCCCGAACAGCAGGAACGAGGGCAGGTAGTCGAGGTGAAGGATCGTCGCGGTGAAGTCTCCGAGCGCCGTGCCGAGCGCGAAGGTGGCGACCACCGTGAGCCAGTAGAAGTTCTCACGACGCCGGTCGAAGATGCTGTGGATGTCCAGCGTGCCCTCGCTGCGGTGCCAGCTGATGAAGACGATCGCGAGGATGACCGCGAACATGGCGGTGGTCACCGCATAGCTCCAGCCCAGGCCGACGTGGAATCCGTCGGCCGCGGAGGTCCCGAACACGGCGACGGCAGCGACGACCGACCAGTACGGCAGCGTCCGGTAGCGATCCTGGCGCAGCTGCCACCGCAGCGTGACGCCGATCAGGAGGATCATGATCGGGACGGCGATCGCCGGCCCGAGCTGCTGGTTGAGCGCGTCGGAGATCGCCTCACCGGTCGCGGTCATGAGGATCTTCGTCGCCCAGAACCACGGGGTGATCTCCGGGACCTTGGTGTGCTCGTACTGCTCGCGCGAGGGTCGCTTCATACGCTCATCCTGGTCGTCGGGTGTGGCCTGTGGGCAATGTAGGTGTCCCTCGGCACCGCCACAACCGCCTCAGGACGGACTTCAGGAGCGGTTCCTCTCAGCCTTGAGTCTGATCTCGATCGGCCGTGAGAATGAACTTGGGCCGATCGGCACCACAGATGCGCCGCGATCGAGCATGGTGGCGTTCGCATGCGCGTTCTCATCGCCCAGGACAGCGAGCGGCTGGGGCCGATCCTCGTGCGCGCGATGGCCGGCGACGCCATCGCCGCCGACCTCGTCTCCACCGGTCATGACGCGATCGTGCGCGCGACCGCGACCGACTACGCGGTCATCGTGCTGGAGGTCATGCTCCCTGACCTGGACGGCTTCTCGGTCTGTCGCACGATCCGTGGCGAGCACGTCAACGCCCCGGTCCTGTTCCTCACCGCCCGAGACGCGGTCGAGGATCGCGTCCGGGGGCTCGACTGCGGGGGCGATGACTATCTGGTCAAGCCGTTTGCGCTCCGGGAGCTGCTGGCGCGGCTGCGCGCGATCAGCCGCCGCGGGCCGATCCAGCGCGGCGTCGTGCTCGAGGCCGGCGATCTGCAGTTGGACTCGGCACGCCACCAGGTCCGCCGGGGCGGCGTCGCGATCGACCTCTCGCGCACGGAGTACGCGGTTCTCGAGGCGCTGATGCGAGAACCCGGACGCGTGCTCTCGCGCTTTGAGCTGCTGGAGCAGGCCTGGGGATACAGCTATGAGAACCGCTCCAACGTCGTCGAGGTCTACGTCCGGTATCTGCGTGAGAAGATCGACCGGCCGTTCGGACGCGCGAGCCTGCAGACCGTGCGCGGCGTCGGTTACCGGATCTGCGCCGACGATGGGGTGCGATGACCGGCTCGGAGATCGGACTGGCGCTCGCGGTGTTCCTCGCCTGCGCGGTGGAGGCCGTCGAGGCGTTGACGATCGTGCTCGCCGTCGGCAGCGCGCGGGACTGGCGATCGGCGCTGCGCGGCGCTGGGGCGGGTCTGCTCTGCCTGGCCGTGATCGTCGCGGTGCTCGGACCCGCGATCACCGCGGTCCCGCTCGGACCGCTGAGGGTCGTCGTCGGCGGGCTGCTGCTCATCTTCGGCCTCCAGTGGCTGCGCAAGGCGATCCTGCGCGCCGCGGGACGCAAGGCCCTCCACGACGAAGCGGCGATCTTCGTCCGCGAGGCCGAACGGGCCGGCGCCGCGGGCGAGCGGACCGCGGGGCGCACCGACGGCTACGCGTTCGCGGTCGCGTTCAAGGGGGTCCTGCTGGAGGGGTTGGAGGTCGCCTTCATCGTGGTCACCTTCGGAGCCAACCAGCGCCGGATCCCGCTGGCCGCCGCGGCCGCGGTGCTCGCGGTCGTGCTCGTGGTCGCGGCCGGGGTCGCGCTCCGCGCACCGCTGGCCCGCGTGCCCGAGAACACGATGAAGTTCGCCGTCGGGATCCTGCTGTGCTCGTTCGGCATGTTCTGGTCGGGGGAGGGCGCCGGCGCCCACTGGCCCGGCGGCGAGGCCGCGCTGCTGGCGATCGTGCCGGGGCTCGCCCTCACCGCGCTGGCGCTGTCGGCCGCGATGCGGCCGCGGCCGGTGGGCAGGGCGGCGTGAGGCTCGGGCGTCGGTGGGCGCTGGCGGTGTGGGAATTCGTGATCGGCGACGACTGGGTCGCCGGCGCGGGGGCCGCGGCCGCGATCGGGGCGACGGCGGTCCTCGCCGGTCTCGGCATCCCGGCCTGGTGGGTGCTTCCCGTCGGCGTGGTCGTCGTGCTCGCGGTGTCGCTGCGACGCGCGAGCTGACCGCTGCGCGGGGTCAGGCGTCGCGGCGAAGCAGGGTGATCGACGCGCCCAGCAGGATCACCAGCGTGTACCCGCAGAACAGCGCGAACCCGCCCCAGGGACTGAGGTGGTGGGAGTTGTCAAAGCGGTAGGTGGCGACCCCGGTGCCCGCGTTGAGCGGCAGGTAGGGGTTGATCGCGTTGCCGAGGTTGGTGGGGAGGATGTCGACGATGCCGGAGAGGACGAAGATCAGTCCGACGAACGCGGCGATCCCGCCGGCGCTGTTGCGCACCCAGCCGCCCAGCCCGACGCACATGACGCCCAGGACGGTCAGGAACAGGATGTTGCCGATCACCACGCGCAGGGCGCCGGGATCGCCGATTCCGTGCTGGATGTGGTGCTCGGTGACGATCGCCTGCGTCGCGAAGTACGAGATCAGCGTCGCCACCAGCATCAGCACGAGGACGACTCCCGCGTAGACGAGCACCTTCGCCGCCAGCACCGGCAGCCGGCGCGGCACCGCCATCAGACTCGAGCGGATCATCCCGGTCGAGTACTCGCCGCTGATGATCAACACCCCGAGCACGCCGATCCCCAGCTGCGCCAGGTGCCAGCCGCCGACGCCCGCGTCGATCGAGTCAAACGAGGCGCGATCGCTCAGGGTCAGATGCGCCCAGCGGGCCATCTGCACGGCGGAGATGATCGGACCCGGCGCCGCCATCGCGATGAACGACACCAGCAGCACCCAGCGGGTCGAGCGCAGCGACCACAGCTTGGTCCATTCCGACAGCAGGACGCGCGGAAAGGTGACGCCCGGCACCGCGACCTGCCCGCGGGCGATCCGGTCAGTCGGCGACAGCGTGCTCATGCCACCTCCTCCACGAGCGCGCCGACGTCGGGCGCCGGCGTACCGGCGTGATATTCCACCGAGCCGCCGGTCAGGCTCATGAACGCCTGCTCCAGCGACGCGCGCTGTGGGGTCAGCTCGTGCAGGACGATCTGTGACCGGAGGGCGATCGCGCCGATCTCCGGGCCGCTGAGTCCGCGCACCTCAAGCCCGGTGTCGGGTCGCGGCGCCACCGTCGCGCGGTCGCGGCGCAGCGCCTGCGCCAGGGCGTCGGGCTGGTCGGCGTACACGAGCACCATCGCATCCCGGGACGCCTGCTCGACGATCTCCGCGACCGTGGTGTCGGCGATCAGTCGGCCGCGACCGACGACCACCAGGTGCTCGGCGGTCTGGGCCATCTCCGACATGAGGTGGGAGGAGAGAAACACCGTCTTGCCCTCCGCCGCCAGGCGCTTGAGCAGATTGCGGATCCAGAGGATCCCCTCGGGATCCAGTCCGTTGGCCGGCTCGTCGAGGATCACCGTCGACGGGTCGCCGAGCAGCGCGGCGGCGATGCCGAGTCGCTGACCCATGCCGAGCGAGAAGCCGCCCGCTCGCTGGTGTGCGACCTCGGAGAGTCCGACGAGGTCGATCACCTCGGCGACGCGGCGGCGACCGATGCCGTGGGTCTGGGCCATCGCGAGCAGGTGGTTGTAGGCCGACCGGCCGGTGTGGACGGCGCGAGCCTCGAGCATCGCTCCGATCTCGCGCAGCGGCGCAGGCAGGTCTCGGTAGGACCGCCCGTTGACCGTGCTGGTACCGGAGGTCGGCGCGTCGAGACCGAGGATCACCCGCATCGTGGTCGACTTCCCGGCGCCGTTGGGACCGAGGAACCCGGTCACGGTCCCGGGCTTGACCTGGAAGCTGAGATCGTCGACCGCGACGCGGTCGCCGTAGCGCTTGGTGACGTGATCGACGGTGATCACGCCGGGCCGCGCGCGTTCAGGGGGATCCCCGGGTGAGGAGCATGTCACGCACCGTACGGTCGACGGCCACGGTCCACAACCATCGCGCGAATGATCTTCACGGCCGGCGCCTCACCCTGAGGGATGACGCGATGGACGGGAAGCCGATTCTTCACAACCGTCTCATCCGCGTCGCCTACAACTCATAGGACCGTGCGACACGCGATCGACTTCCTCCGTCGGGCACTGCTCGGCGGCCAACCGGTCCTCACCGCCGGCGTGATCGCCGCGGCGGTGGCAACGGCTGCCCTGCAGTCCTCGGGGGTCGAGGGGTGGTGGGCGCTTCCGCTCGTGGTGCTCGTGGTGCTCGTCGCGGGTGCCGGATCCAGACGCCCGCCACCGTGAGGCCGGCTCACGAGCTCTGATCAGAACGGCTGGTGCTGGGCGGCCTGGATCCGTCCCTGCCACACGGCCCGGGCGCCGAGGTCACCGACGCGGAAGACCATCACCGCGCCCGCGAGCGACAGGACGATCAGGACGACGCGCAGCGCGGTGAACACGCGCCGCGGTGACAGGGCACGGTCGACGAACGCCAGCCCGGTGGGCCTCCCGCCGGAGATCCGCTCGGCGGCGAAGGTGACGATGACCACGGCGGTGAAGGCGACATAGACGAAGGCGAGGATGTGCGCGGCCTGGGAGTGCTCGGAGATGAGGTGGGCCGCCCGTCCGCGGAGGTGCAGCGCGGCCTGGAGCGCACCGCCGGCCTGCATGGTGAGAAAGATCGAGCTCATCGCGCCGATCGAGACGACCGCGAGCGCGATCCCGTAGCGGTCAAACCAGTCGGTCCTGATCATGCAGACGATCGCGGCCAGGACCGTCGCCGGGATGAGGATCACGGGGACGTGGACGAACAGCGGGTGGGCGGGCAGCCCGCCGTAGATCGTGGTGATCCGAATCGGCAGCGTGATGAAGCCAAGGACGGCGAGGCCGGTCAGCACGAACTCCGCGCGTCGCCAGTCGACGCCGGACCGCGTGGGGGAATCGATCACGTGTGAGCTCATGGCAGGCAACGTACGGGCGCCGGTCGTTGCCGACAACCGTCGCGAGACTGATCTTCACGCGCCTGGTCTGATCCTCGGGTATGACGCCGTCTGCGCCGGAGGTCGACCCCGCTCTGCGCCCCCTCGACCGTCAGGCGACGAGGTCGCCGTACTCCTGGGGATGGCGCCCGATGAAGTCGACGACGAACGGGCACAGCGGACGGACCGCGAGTCCCCGGGCGCGCGCGTCGTCAAGCGCGCCGCGGGCCAGGGCCGAGCCCAGCCCCTGACGCTCGTGCGCCGGATCGATCTCCGCGTGCAGGAAGGCGATCTCTCCCGCGCCGAGGCGGTAGGCGAGCAACCCGACGCGCTCGCCGTCCAGCGCGATCTCGTAGCGATCCGCGTCGCGGTGATCGGTGACGACCGGATCGCTGGTCACCGTCGGGAGGCTAGCCGTGGACCGATATGCTCGCCGCGTGGTTGGTGGGCGTCAGGCGGCGAGGGGCGTAGGCACGCGCGCCGCCGGGTTGGCCGCCCTGGGGGCGCTCGCCTTGGTCATGAGCGCCTGCGGCGGGAGCCACGCGTCGCCGCAGACGACCTTGACGCGGTACCTGGCCGCGTGGACGACAGGCGACTGGGCGGCGATGCGGGTGCAGGTCGCCGATCCACCCGCCGACTTTCAGTCGGCCAACGCGGCGGTCTTCTCGGCGCTCGGGGTGACGCGCGCGACGTTCACCGCGGGCCGGGTGACCACCTCCAAGTCGGGGACGAGCGCGAGCGCGCGGGTGACCGAGCACTTCACGGTCGCCCGGGCCGGCGCGTGGAATCCGACGACCACGGTGCGGCTGGTCAAGCGCGGCAATGCGTGGCTCGTGTCGTGGTCTGAGGCGACCATCAACCCGGCCCTGCAGCCCGGTGAGAAGCTGGCGGTGACCCGGGTGTGGCCGACGCGGGCGTCGATCCTGGGCGCCGGAGGCGTGCCGTTGACCCGCAACGCGACCCACGTCGTCGTCGGCGTGGTGGGCAGCCGAATCAAGAACGCCTCGGCGGTGACCGCCGACCTGATCGACGCCGGCGCCCCGCGCGCACAGGCCCGGCAGGCGGTCGCGCAGGCCGCCGACCACCCGACGCTCTTCGAACCGGTGTTCACGATCAGCCCGGCGCGCTTTGCCCAGCTCAAGGCCAAGCCGGGCCCGACCAACGTCTACGCGGTGGCCGGCACCGAATTCGAGCAGTCGGCCAGCCGGGCGGCGATCACCACCCAGCTCGGCGCCCACGCCGTCGGCTCGGTGGGGCCGATCACCGCCCAGGAGCTCAAGCAGCTGGGCGCGCCCTATGACGCCTCCAGCATCGTCGGGCAGACGGGACTGGAGGCCAGCCAGGAGCGGACGCTCGCCGGCACGCCGAGCACCCACATCGACGTGCAGGACGCCGGTGGCAACCCGATCACGCGGCTGGCCACGTTCCCCGGAACGCCCGGACGCACCGTGCGCACGAGCCTGGACCCGCGCGTGCAGCGTGCCGCCGAGGCCGCGCTGGCCGGCTCGACGCGCCGGAACGTCGCGATGGTCGCCGTGCGGGCCTCGACCGGCCAGGTGCTCGCGATCGTCTCCGATCCGCTCTCGACCTACGACACCGCTCTGCAGGGTGCCTATCCACCCGGCTCGACGTTCAAGGTGCTCACCTCGACGGCGCTGTTCCGGCACGGACTGACCCCCGGCTCGCCGGCGTCGTGCCCGGCGACGGTCACCGTCGACGGCGAGACGTTTCACAACGCCGAGGGCGACGCGCCCGTCTCCAGCCTGAGCGCCGCGTTCACCGAGTCCTGCAACACGGCGTTCATCGGCCTGGCGACCGCTCACCTCTCGCCGCCCGACTACGTCGCGGCGGCCAGGCTCTACGGGCTGCAGCGCACCCCGCAGATGGGGCTGCCCGCGTTCGCCGCCAACGTGATCAGGCCAACCGGCGAGACCGAGCTCGCCGCCGACGCGATCGGCCAGGGCAACGTGACGTTCTCGCCGCTCGGGATGGCGACGGTGGCGGCGGCGGTCGACAGCGGCGTCGCGCGCGCGCCGCGGCTCGTGGCCGGAGCGCCCGACGACCACGTGGCGGCGTCGCGCCTGCCGGGCGCGATCGTCGACGACCTGCGCACGATGATGGCCGACGTCGTGACCAGCGGCACGGCGGCCGGCACCGGCCTGCCCGCCGGAACCCATGCCAAGACCGGCACCGCCGAGTACGGCACCGGCGCGGAGGCGTCGCTGAAGATCGACGGCTGGCTGATGGGCTATGACCGCGACATCGCGTTCGCGATCGTCACCCAGAACACCGGAGGCGCCGACGGCGGCCCCGTCGACGGCCCGATCATCGCCAAGTTCCTGGACGCGCTCGGCTCGGGCGCGTGAGCCCCCGTCCGGTCCCCCGGTCTACAGCGAGGCGAGCTCGCGCATCAGCGCCCGGGAGGCCTCGATCCCGAGCTCGACGTACTCCACCAGCAGCCGCTCGTTGGGCGAGTGGATGTTGCCGTCGGGCAGGGCGAAACCGGTGATGATCGTCGGGATCCCGAGCTCGGCGAGCGCGGCCACGATCGGCAGGGTGCCGCCGCTGCGGGTCAGCCGCGGGCGGACCCCGAGCGCCCGCTCGAACGCGTCGAGGCCGAGCTGCACCGCGCGCGAGTCGGGATCGACGATCCCCGGCAGCGCCGACGACATCAGCTCGAGCTCCACGTCGGCGCCCGCCGGAGCGGCGGCGGCCACGAGCTCCCGGAACGCCGTCACGATCGTCTCCACGTCCTGACCGGGAGCCAGGCGGATCGAGACGTTGGCCTCGGCGTGGACCGGAAGGACGGTCTTCTCCAACGTCGGAGAGCCGCCGATGATGCCGTTGACGTCGACCGCGGGTTCGGCGAACGTGCGCAGGTAGTAGTCGCGGGCGGCGTCGGGATCCATCGGCCGGGCGCCCTGGGAGGCGAGCTCGTGCGCGCCGTCGGGAAGCGCGGTCCAGCCGTCGAGCTCCTCGGCGGTGGGCGCGCGGATGCCCTGGCGCAGCGGCTCGGGCAGCCGGCCGTCGGTCGCCGTGACGGCCGCGATGATCTGCGCCAGCGCGTGGACCGCGTTCAGCGCCGCGCCGCCGTAGTGCCCGGAGTGCAGATCACGCTCGCCCGACCGCACGGTGAGGTGGAAGTACGCCATGCCGCGCGTGGCGACGTTGAACGCCGGCACGCCGCGGGCGATCATCTCGCTGTCGAAGATGACCGCGGCGTCGGCGCCGCGGGACTCCTGCGCCAGATAACCGAGGATCGACTGGCCGCCGGTCTCCTCCTCCCCGTCACAGGCGAAGCGGACGTTGACCGGCAACTCACCCGCCCGCGCCAGCGACCGTGCCGCGCAGAGCAGGAGATACAGCTGACCCTTGTCGTCGGCGACGCCGCGACCGTAGAGATAGTCGTCGCGGATCTCGGGCTCAAACGGCGGCGACTGCCACAGATCGAGGGGGTCGGGCGGCTGAACGTCGAAGTGGCCGTAGCAGAGCACCGTCCGAGCCAGCTCGGGGTTCTCGGAGGCGCGCAACTCCCCCACCGCCAGCGGCTGCCCGTCGAACTCGATCAGCTCGGCCTCGCCGCCGGCATCCCGGATCAGCTCGCAGACCCACTCGCCGGCGCGGCGGACGTCCCCCGCGTGCGCCGGGTCGGCGCTCACCGAGGGGATGCGCAGGAACTCGGCCAGCTCGTCAAACCAGGCGGTCACGGTCGGCACCCTAGCTGAGTGCTGGAGCCGATCGGCGTTTCTCCAGCGGGCCAATGCGGCCACACCCGGTTCACCTTAGGGTAACGCCGCGAACACATCTGACCGCCCATTCCTCCATAAGTTGGGCGAAGGCTGCCCTTCAGGGGGCCTTGCAGCACCGCGGACCGGGAGAACGCGCAACCGCGCGAGTTCCACACCTGTCGACCGACTCATCCCAAGGAGATCTGATGCCCGTCCCCACCCTGCGCCGGACCTGGCGCCGGGCAGCCCCGGTGGCTCTCGCCGCCGCCGCGAGCCTCACCGTCGCCGCCTGCGGCAGCAGCTCGAAGTCCAGCTCATCCGCCGGCGCCAGCGGCTCGAGCTCCACCAGCTGGGCCACCGCCACCTCGGTGTCGGCCGGCGGTGGCATGTCCGCGCTCGTGGCTGCGGCCAAGAAGGAGGGCAAGCTGAACGCCATCACGCTGCCGTCGGACTGGGCCAACTACGGCACCCAGATCAAGGAGTTCGAGGCCAAGTACGGCATCAAGGTCCACGACGCCATCCCGGACGGCTCCTCCGCCCAGGAGATCCAGGCGATCGAGAGCGGCCGCGGCCGCTCCACCGCCCCGGACGTCGTCGACGTCGGTGAGAGCTTCGCGGTCCAGGACGCCGCTCTGTGGGCTCCCTACAAGGTCCAGACCTGGAGCATGATCCCGGCCGCCAACAAGGACGCCAACGGCGACTGGTACAACGACTACGGCGGATACGTCTCCTTCGGCTGCAACCTGAAGATCGTCAAGACCTGCCCCACCGAGTGGTCACAGCTGACCAGCCCGCAGTACAAGAAGGACGTCGCGCTCAACGGCGTTCCCGGCCAGGCCGGCGCGGCGACCGCCGCGGTCGAGGCCGCCGCAATCAACAACGGCGGCAGCTTCACCAACTGGCAGCCGGGTCTGGCGTTCTTCTCCAAGCTCAAGAGCGATGGCAACTTCAACTCGACCGACTGCAACAGCGCGTCCCTGATCGAGGCGGGCCAGTGCCCGATCATCATCAACTGGGACTTCCTGAACGTGGCCGGCGCCTGGGGTCTGCCCAAGAGCGCGCGCTGGGTCGTCAACGATCCGAAGGGGCAGTCCTTCGATGAGTACTACGCCCAGGCGATCTCCAAGTCCGCCCCGGACCCCGCCGCCGCTCGCCTGTGGGAGGAGTTCCTGTACTCCAAGACGGGTCAGAACAACTTCCTGAAGGGCTACGCCCGGCCGATCGAGCTGTCCGCGCTGGCCAAGTCCGGCTCGGTCGACGAGGCCGCGTACAAGAAGCTGCCGGTCGTCCCGAGCGTCGCCAAGGTGCCGACGGTGGCTGAGGAGGCCGCCGCGGCGACCCTGATCGCCAAGGGCTGGGGTTCCTAGCCATCTCCAGCACGCAGGCAATCTCGCCGGTCTCTGGTCCCGCGGCGCCTCGGCGCCGCGGGACCGCCCGCGTCTCGCTGCGAGCGATGGTGCCCGCGCTGGGGATGGTCCCGTTCTTCGTGATCGTCGCCGCGTTCCTCGGCGTGCCGCTGTACTACATGATCCACGGCGCCTTCACGAGCTCGGACGCCCTCACCGGCGTCAGCGGGGGTTTCACGCTGCACAACTTCAAGGCGGTCCTCAGCGAGCGCCAGTACCTGGTCGCGCTGAAGAACAGCGCGATCCTGGCCGTGTGGACCTCCGTCGGACCGGCCCTGCTCGGCCTCTGGTTCGCCGCCGCGGTCGTCGCGGGCAACCCGAACGGACTGCTGCGCCGCGTCACCTCGAGCGCCTCGGGCGTGCTCGCCTACTTCTCCGGGGCGCCGCTCGCCTTCGTGGTGATCGCCGCCTACGGGACCGCGGGCGCGGTCACGATCATCCTCAAGGACATCTTCGGCTGGTTTCTCCCGAGCACGATCTCGACGGCGTCATTGCTCGGCGTCGGCCTCGTCTACTTCATGTTCCAGATCCCGCTGATGGTGATCTTCGTGACGCCGGCGCTGGAGGGACTGCGACCCGAGTGGGAGGAGGCGGCGCGCAACCTGGGGGCGACCCGGCTGGGCTACATCCGTCACGTGGTCGTGCCGGTCCTCACGCCCTCGGTGGTCGCGGCGACGCTGCTGCTGTTCGGCAGCTCCTTCTCGGCCTTCGCCACCGCGCTGGCGCTGGACGGCGGCGGCATCGACGTCGTCCCCACCAAGATCAACCTCGCCCTGTCCAACAACGTGCTGGCCGCCCAGACCAACCTCGCCGAAGCCCTGGGCACCGAGATGATCGCCGTCGTGGGAATCGTGATGGTGCTCTACTGGCTCGCCCAGCGCCGCGCCGGGAAGTGGATGCGATGACGGCGGTCTCCGGACTCGAGGGCCAGGTCGCGGAGGCGACGGGGCAGCTGACGCGGACGCGCGGCCCGTTCGCACGCTTGGCCCGGCAACGGCCGCCGGCGTGGCGGGTCCTGATCATCGTCGCGATCCTCGCGATCTACCTGGTGCCGCTGCTCTCGAGCATCAAGTTCAGCCTGATCGGGAAAAACGGCAAATACGACCTCAGCAACTACCGGGCGATCTTCGACTCCGGGGCGGTGCGCGCCTCGGCGCTGCTCTCGCTGGAGATCGCGGCGATCGTCGGGGCGGTCTCGGTGCTGGTGATGCTGCCGACGGTGATCCTCGTCCGGCTGCGCCTGCCGAAGTTGACGTTCCTGATGGAGGTGATCACGATCCTGCCGATCGTGGTGCCGCCGATCGCCCTGCTGGCGGGACTGCAGCAGATGCAGCAGACCGCGCCGCTGTGGATCGTCAACCTCGTGTTCAACCACGACATCACCGCGCTGGCGCCGTTCTATCTCATCTTCACCCTGCCGCTGATGTACCGCTCGATCGACACCGGCGTGCGGGCGATCGACCTGCACACGCTCGTCGATGCCTCACGCAACCTCGGCGCGGGGTGGCCATCGACGATCTTCCGCGTGGTCCTGCCCAACGTGCAGACCGCGGTGCTGGGCGGCGCCTTTTTGTCGATCGCCCTCTGCCTCGGCGAGGTCGTGCTCGCCAGCGGCCTGAATCTGCCAACCAACACCTTCGCGGTCGAGATGATCCAGTTCACCCAGCAGGACAATGCTCCGGGGGTCTCGGTGGCCATGACGCTGATCGCCTTCGTCTTCACCTTCCTGCTTCTCTTCCTGCTGACCTTCCTCGTGCGCAGGCGCGGGGTGCGAACCACCGGAGTCATCTGATGAGCGTCATCGAACAGCTGGCCGCCGTCCGCGGTGTCGGTGTCACCTTTTCCGGCGTCGAGCGCCACTATCGCGACAACACCGCGCTTGCCGGGCTCGACCTGCAGATCGAGCCGGGCGAGTTCGTGGCGCTGCTCGGCCCCTCGGGCTGTGGCAAGACGACCGCGCTGCGGCTGCTCGGCGGCTTTGACCGGCCTGACGCCGGCTCGATCACCGTCGGCGGCAAGGACGTGACCAAGATCCCCGCCCACCGACGTGACATGGGGATGGTCTTTCAGTCCTACAGCCTGTTTCCGAACATGAACGTGGCCGACAACGTCGCCTTCGGCCTGAAGATGCGCCGAGCCTCCAAGACCGACCGGACCAAGCGGGCTGAGGAGCTGCTCGCGCTCGTCGGCCTCGAGGGACGGGGCCGGCGCTTTCCGTTTGAGCTCTCCGGCGGCCAGCAGCAGCGCGTCGCGATCGCGCGAGCACTGGCGATCGAGCCGACCGTGCTGCTCCTCGACGAGCCGCTGTCGGCCCTGGACGCCCGCGTCCGCGTCCAGCTCCGCGGGGAGATCCGCAGCATCCAGCAGCGGCTCGGGATCACCACGGTGTTCGTCACCCACGACCAGTCAGAGGCCCTGTCGATGGCCGACCGGGTCGGCGTGATGAACGCCGGGCGCCTTGAACAGCTCGACACCCCTGAGAACGTCTATCGCACCCCCGCGACCGCGTTCGTCGCCGAGTTCGTCGGCGCGATGAACCACGTGTCGGGCCGAATCGGCGACGGGGGAGAGGTCCTGCTGTTCGGTCAGCGGGTGATCGCGCGACCCACCAACGGTCACGTCCCGGCGCCCGGCGACCTCGTGGAGGCGATGGTGCGCCCCGAATCGCTGGAGGCGATTCCGGACTCCGCCGGCTCCGGAGAGATCACCGAGCGGACCTTCCTCGGATCCGCGCTGCGACTGCGGGTCGCACTCGACGGCGGTGCGGACGTGATCGTCGAGAGCTCCAGCACGTCGGATCGGCTGAGCGTCGGATCCCGCGTGGGACTGAGGGTCCTGTCTGATCAGGTGACGGTGTCTGACCCCGTCTCCTCCCCCACGTCGGTGCCGTCGGCGGCGTAGTCAGGGGCACGCCGCGGCGCCGCGCCGCCGCGCGACGGCCAGGAGCGTCTCGCGGTAGGCGTCCAGGCCCGGGACGGCCAAGTCCCGCACCTTCGCCTGGTCGTCAAAGCGCCGCAGCGCCACGGCGAGGCGGTGGTCGGGGTCAGACTGAAACGCGGCGACCTCGGCCGGGGACATCGCGCCGCCCTGAGCGAGCAGCGTCTCACGCGAGACGGGGCTGAGCGCGTCGAGGTAGCCGGCGTCGGTGGCCACCAGATACCGCTTGGCGGCGACGTGCTGCTCGGCCAGCTGGGCGACGCGCGCTCCGTAGCGCGGGGTCAGCCAGCGCGCGCCCGCCTCGCCGTGGTGCTCATCCGGGGCGTCGTACTGCAGTCCCGCGACGGCCGGTGCGCGGGCGATGTCATGCAGCAGGCAGGCGGCCACGAACTCCGGGTCCTCGGCCTCCGCGGAGGCGGCCGCGAGCGCCGCGGACTGCAGCGCGTGCTGGAGCTGGTCGACCGGCTCACCGTCGTAGGGGAGGCCGGCCATCGATTCACAGGCGGCGATCGTCTCCTGCAGGATCGTCTCAGCGGTCATCGGCATCACTCCCAGGGCAGTGTGTAGAGCTTGGTGAAGGTCATCGCCTTCATCGCCTCGCGAACGCCCTCCTTGACGCCGAGGCCGCTGTCGCCGACCCCGCCGAACGGCGTCAGCTCGGTCCGCCAGCCGGGCACCTCACGCACGTTGACGGTGCCCGCTCGCAGCTCACGGATGCAGCGCTGGATCGCGCGCCAGTCGAAGGTGACCACGCCGCTGGAGAGCGCGTAGGGCGTGGAGTTGGCAACGGAGATCGCCTCCTGCAGATCGGCGACTCGGATGATCGGCGCCACCGGTCCGAACGTCTCGGTCGCCACCAGTCGGGTGTCGGCGGGCACGCGGTCAAGCACCGCCGGCGTCAGCTGGGCTCCCCGGCGATCGCCGCCGTACAGGAGCTGTGCGCCATCGGCGAGCGCTTCGGACACCCGTCCCTCGATCTCGATCGCCGCGCGCTCGTCGATCACCGTGCCGATGCCGGTGTCCGGGTCGGTCGGGTCCCCGACGCGGATCGCGGCCGCCCCCTCGCTCACGCGCGCGCTCAACTCGTCGGCGATCGACTCCACCGCGATGATGCGCTTGACCGCCGTGCAGCGCTGGCCGGAGTTCTTGAACGCGCCGGAGACAGCCAGGGCGGCCGCCTCATCCAGATCGGCATCCTCGAGCACGATCAGGGGGTCGTTGCCGCCCAGCTCCAGCACCGCCCGGCGGTAGCCCAGGCGCGAGGCGATCAGCTTGCCGACCCCGACGCCGCCGGTGAAGGAGATCAGCTCGACCGCTTGGTGTGCGAGAAACCCGTCCAGGACGTCGGCGGGGTCACCGGCGACCACCTGACACGCCTCCGGCGGGAGGCCCGCCGCGGTGATGATCTCCGCCAGGACGATCGCGGTGAGCGGCGTCTTCTCCGACGGCTTGAGCACGATCGACGCGCCCGCGGCGATCGCCGGGGCGAGCTTGTGCGCGACCTGGTTGAGCGGGTGGTTGAACGGCGTGATCGCCCCGACCAGGCGAACGGGCACGCGGATCGTGTGAGCCCGGCGGGAACGGCCATGGGGCGAGATGTCGCCGGCGAAGGTCTCACCCTCATCACGCAGGGCCTCCATCGCGGCCAGCCGGAACACATCGACCGAGCGGCCGGTCTCATACAGGCTGTCGGCCAGGCAGAGCCCCGACTCGGCCGTGATCAGGTCGGCCAGCTCCTCCCGCCGGGCGCGGATCTGGTCGGCCACCGCGAACAGGATCTCCGAGCGTTCATGGCGCGACAGCCGGTTCTCATACGCGGCCCCGGCGTCAAGCCGTCCGCGCAGCTGCTCGGGCGAGATGAGCGGGGCCTCGCCGACGAGCTCGCCGGAGTAGGGGTTATGCACCGGGAGGGTCGTGAGAGCGGTCATCGGTCCATTGCGCGTTCAGTCGGCGATCTCGTTGAGCAGAAGGTCGTGCAGGTCGCGATTACGCAGGTCCCGGCCGTCCAGCGCGCCGGCGCGAAGCCGGTGGCTGATGATGATCGGAACCCGGCGCTCGTGCAGGCCGCCGTGGGAGCGCAGCGTCCCGTGAAGCTGGGAGAGGTCGTGAGCGGCGGCGGACTTGCCCAGGACGGTGCAGCGGTCGGCGAGAACGATCAGATCGCCGATCCGTTGCGCCGGCAGATCGAAGGCGTCCGCCGCGGCGTCACGGTCCAGCACCGCCTCGACACCCGGGAGTCCGGCGAGCGCGGCCCGGGCGGCGTCGAGCTCGCCCAGGTCGTCGAGGTGAACCCAGGCCAGTGAGCCGAGCGCCGCGTGGTGGGCGACGTAGGGGTCGGTGATCGGGCAGAGGGTGTGGGCGGAGCTGACCTGAGCCGCGGCGAGCACGTCATCGAGGAACAGCACCTTCGGAGTGCCGTCGGGGTTGGCCTTCGCGTTCATACCGTGGTCGGCGGCGAGCCCGACGATGAAGCCGGCGTCCAGTGCCTCGCCGATCGAGACGTCGACGCGGGCGTAGAAGTCGTCGGCCAGCTGCTCTCCGGGCGCGCTCGCGTGCTGGACGAAGTCTGTCAGCGACGCATACACCAGCGTGGCGCCGACGCGCCTGGCCAGTGAGACCGCCAGGTCGATCGTGTACGGCGACAGCCGCCAGTCGTAGATATCGGGGTTCTCACCCAGGCCGGCGGCCTCGAGCACCGACGTGCCGTCGGGCAGCTGCTGCTCGTGCGCCTTCTCGGCGCTGAAGGCCGGAACGCCGCCGGCCGCCAGCAGCTGGCGCAGCTTGTCCTTGGCGGTGACGCAGAGGACGCCGACCCCCGCCGCCTGGGCTCCGGCGTGGATCGTCTGCGCCGTCAGGAAGCTCGGATCGGTCACCTGGACCTCGGTGCCGTCCGCGGTGCGGTAGTGGTTGCCGGCGATCCCGTTCAGTGCGGCGCTGACCCCGGTGACGATCGTGACGTTGTTCGGATTGGTGAAGGTCGGGACCTGAGCGCGGCCGTGGGTGTAGGTGCCTCCGTCGGCCAGCATGCCGGCCAGCCGGGGCATCAGGCCGCGGGCGAGCACGTCGTCGACATAGGCGGGATCCCAGCCGTCCGCGCAGATGGCCAGCACCGGCCGACCGGGAACCCCGTAGGCGCGGCCGTTGACGGTGAAGGTCTGCGTCTGGGCGCTCATGCAAAGATGACTATACAAGTTGATGGTCGCCACGTCATGGGTGGAGTTGTGATCAGGCTGTGACCAGCGCGCTGGGCGGCATTGACGGACGGTGTTTCGTCTAAACTTGTATGAACAAGATGCGAGCCACGAGTGGAGAACTGCACGCCGACGTCTGCGTCGTCGGCGCCGGAATCGTCGGACTGGCCCACGCCCTGGAGGCCCGCCGCCGCGGACTGAGCGTGGTGGTGCTCGATCGCGACAGCCATGCCGTGGGCGCGAGCGTCCGTAACTTCGGACATCTGTTCGTCGGCTCCCAGCCCGACGGACCGGTGTTCGAGCTGGCGCTCAGATCCCGTCGGCGCTGGCTTGAGCTCGCTGCCGAGGCGGACCTGCCCGTCGTCGGGGAGGGGACGCTGCTGCTCGCGCGGGCACAGGACGAGCTGGCGGTGCTGGAGACCGCGACGGCCAACGCGGCCCGCGAGTCGCGGATGCTGACCGCCGACGAGGCGCTGATGCTGGCCCCGCTGCCCCGCGGGGAGATCGTCGGGGCGCTTCACTCCCGGTTGGACCTGAGGGTGAACCCGCGCGCGGCCGTCGCCAGGCTCGCCGCGCTGCTGGAGTCAGACCGCGGCGCGACGCTCGTCTGGGGCAGCCGGGTGCACGCGGTCGAGCCCGGGGTCGTGCACGCCGGACAGGCCGGACAGCTGACGGTGCGTGCTCCGGCGATCGTCGTCTGTCCCGGACCCGACTACGCCGATCTCCCGCCCGCCCTGCGGCCGGGCCTCGACGATCTGACGCGGTGCCGCCTGCAGATGCTCCGGGTCGTCACACCGTCGGGTCGCCGCTATGGGCCGGCGCTGGCGACCGGGCTCAGCCTGATCCGCTATCCGGCGTTCGCCGATCAGGAACCCACGGCGGCGTTGCGAGCCCGTCTCCAGCGCGAGCGGCCCGAGCTGCTCGCGGCCGGCATCCACCTGCTGGTGACCCAACTGCCCGACGGCGACCTGATCATCGGCGACAGCCATGCCTACGGCGACACGCTGGACCACTTCGCCGATGAGCGCATCAATGAGCTGCTGCTCGCCGAGGTCGGCCGGCTGCTCGGTGTCGACCGGCTCGCCGTTCGCGAACGCTGGGTGGGGTTCTATCCCACCCGCCGCGCGTCAGCTCAGACCGAGGACTATGAGCCGTTCCACGTCAGCGCGCCGATGCCCGGGGTGCGCGTGGTTCAGAACGTGGGCGGGATCGGCATGACGCTGTCACCCGGCTTCGCGCCGACCGTGCTCGACGGGCTGCTGAGCGACTGAGAGCGAGACGCCCGCGCGGGGGAGCGCGATCCGGTTGTGCACTGTGACGGTGAACACGTCGCCGCGGTAGCTGTCGCGGGACAGCTCGACCGGCATGCCGTCGGGGTCAGACACGCGTCGGCGGACCTGCAGCAGCGGCGCGCGCCGGGGCACGGCGAGCAGCTCGGCCATCTCAGAGCCGGCGCCGACGGCGGAGATCTCCTGCTCGGCCTCGGCCAGGGCGACCCCGCGAACGCCGAGCTGCTCATACACCGACTCCGCATCCAGATCGAAGTCGAGCAGCAGCCGCCCGACCGGCTCGACGAACGTCGACTGCTCGACCATCGCGGGTTCGCCGTCGAGCAGGCGCAGGCGCGTGTACTGAAACACGGGGGCGCCCGCCGCGACGCCGAGCGCGTCGGCGATCGGGGCCGGGCAGGGGCGACGCGCAAGCTCCAGGGTTCGCGCGCCCGGGGCGCGCCCCGTATGCCGGGCCCAGGTCGAGAAGGAGACCATCTGGTCAAAGCTCTGGGACAGCGCGGGCCGGGCGACGACCGGTCGGCGCCCGCGCCCGCCGGCGATCAGGCCCTCGGCACGCAGCGCCGCCAGCGCCTGGCGGACGGTTCCACGGCTGACGGCGAACTGCGCCGACAGCTCTGCCTCTGAGGCGACCGCGGTCCCCGGTGTCAACCGTCCCGAGCGGATCCGGTCACGGAGCTCCGCGGTGATCCTCGCGTGCTGGGAATCGGCCATCGGCCCGCGAGTGTGCCACCGCACGGCGTCGCAACCGGCACAATGGCGGCGTGTTCGGAACGGCTCGCGCGCCACTGCCGGCGCTACCGGCAGCGTTCGCGGCCGTGCTCAGCGCCCTGATCCTCAGCCTCGCCCTGACCGCGAGCGCCACCGCGGCGGCGGTCACGGTCGACCCGTCGCCCAGCGGTCGACCGGTCCCCGCGGGGTTTCTCGGCATCTCGACCGAGACCCACACGCTGGAGGCCTACACGGGCACCGACCCCCAGGCGATCAACCCCGCGTTCCTGAACCTGCTCGGCGACATCGCGCCCGGCCAGTCCCCGGTGCTGCGCATCGGCGGCGACAGCACCGACTGGAGCTGGTACCCGGTCGCTCACCACAAGCGCCCGCCCGGAGTCACCTTCACGATCACCAATCGCTGGCTGAGCATCGCCCGCGCGACCGCCGAGGCGCTGCACGGCAAGCTCATCCTCGGCGTCAACCTGGAGGCCGACGACGAGGCCGACGCGGTCGGCGAGGCCGACGCGATGGTGCACCGAATCGGGCGAGGGGACATCGCCGCGATCGAGATCGGCAACGAACCTGAGCTCTACCACCATTTCGCCTGGTACCTCACGGCCAAGGGCGCCCCGGTGTTCGGCCGGCCCCTGAGCTGGTCGCCGGCGCAGTACCGGGCGCAGTTCGCCCAGTGGGCCCGGGCGATGCCGAAGGTGACGCTCGCGGGTCCCACGAGCGGCCTGGGAGGGTGGCTGGAGCAGCTCGGGACGTTCCTGGACCAGGAGCGGTCGGTGGGCCTGACCACGATGCACGCCTACCCGCTCAAGCACTGCACCCCGTCGCACCGGATCACGATCCCTGACGTGCTGGCCAATTCGGCCTCTGACGGCTTCGTCTCCGAGGTCGCGCCGTTCGTCGCGACCTCCCGGCGCGCCGGCAAGCCGATCAGGATCGACGAGGTCAACGCGATCTCGTGCGGCGGCACCGCCGGGGTGAGCGACTCGTTCGCGACGGCGCTGTGGATGCTCAACACGCTGTTCGGCCTGGCCGACACCGGGGTCAACGGCGTCAACGTCCACACCGTCCCGGGCTCGATCAACGCGATCCTCAATCCCGTCGGCACCGGTGACGACGGCGCGATCGCCGTCCAGCCCGAGTACTACGCGATGATGATGTTCGCGCAGGCGGCGCCCCCCGGGGCGCGGATCATGAACCTGTCGGCGGCCCTGCCCCCGGGAGTACAGGGGTGGGCCACCCGCGACGTGCGCGGGGTGATCCGGGTCGTCCTGATCAACAAGAACGCCGCCGGCGCCGGCACGCCGATCACCCTGCACGTCCCTTCGGCGGCCGGGCCCGCGACGGTGCAGCGCCTGCGCGCGCGCGGGCTGGCCGCGACGGGTGGCGTGACCCTCGGGGGCCAGACGTTCGGCGCCGCCACGCGCTCGGGCCTGCTGACGGGCACCCCGACCCAGAGCATCGTGACGCCGCTGGGTGGCGTCTACACCGTCGAGATGCCGGCGGCGAGTGCGGCGACGCTCACGTTCACGCCACCGCCCGGGCAGCTGCTGCTCACCGCGCTCGCCGGCCCGCAGCTGCTGTCGCCGCTGCTGTCGTCCTGGTGACGCTGGAAAAAGCCGGCGGCGAGCGAGACACTGCTGGGCGATGGTCAGCCCCGGCACCCGGCGACGGCACCTCTCGACGGCGCTCACCACCGCATACGGCGACGGCCTGCTCTCAGAGCGCACGCTCGCTCACCGGATGGACCTGCTGCTCGGCTGCGCGCTGATCGAGCCCGACCGGCTGATCGGCGACCTGTCGGTCCGCGTTCCCCGCGCGATGGCACCCGCTCGCCTGTCACGTCTGATCGGCGAACGGGTCAGCGAGCTGTGGGCCGCGCGACGCCCATGGCCGGCGCCCGCGACGCTGCTCGGCCTGGACTGGAGCGGGCAGACGGTCGAGCTCACGCTCGGACGCGACGCTCGCTGCGACATCGTCGTCGAGCACCCGACCGTCTCACGCACGCACGCGTCCCTGCACTTCCGCGACGGCCATTGGATCCTTCACGACCTCGGCTCGCTGAACGGCACCGCGGTCAATCGCCGGAGCGTCGTGCGCTGTCAGCTGCAGCCCGGCGACCAGCTGGCGCTCGGCGCCCAGGCGCTGATCGTCGACTGACGGGCGGTCAGACCGCGAGGGGCCTTCGTGTCGTCGGCGGCGACGGGGGGTGGGTCGACTTTCCCACCGCAGAGGTGGCCAAGTCGCACCACCCCCCGCCAGCGTCCAGGGGACGACCGCGGCGGGGCGACCGTCAGCTCCAGGGGACGACGACCGCGGCGGTGAACTTGTCGTGCCAGGTCTGTTGCTCGGGGTCCCAGAGCATCCACAGGTATCCGACGTAGACGGCGAGCGCCGAGACGACGCTGGCCAGGTAGCGGGTCAGCGCGCGGCGGTAGCCGATCGGCTCGCCGCTCTCGATGTCGACGACGCGGATCCGCAGCGCGCGCTTGCCCAGGGTCTGACCGGTGGAGCCCTCGCACGCGACGTAGTAGGCGATCGTGAGGCCGAGGGTGATCCAGTCGCCGGTGGATCCGAGCTCGATGACGAGGATCCGCAGGACGCAGAGGATGATCAGGCCGTCGATCAGGGCGGCGGCGAACCGGCTCCAGAACCCGGCGCGGCCGGCGGACCGACTGAGCTCGAACTGCATCGGCGCTCACGGTACTCGAACGCGCGACGGCGCCCGCCGCGTCATGATGGGGCGATGACGATCGAGATCACCCCCATCGACGACACGCATGCCTCGGGGATCCTCTCCGAGGACGCGGCGGGGTTCGTCGCCGAGCTGCACGAGCGCTTCGACGCGCGGCGGCGCGAGCTGCTCGCCGCCCGACCTGGTCGGGGCGCGCCGGAGGGGTTCCTGCCCGAGACGCGCGAGCTGCGCGACGGCGACTGGCAGGTCGCCCCGCCCCGGGAGGACTATCTCGACCGCCGGGTGGAGATCACCGGTCCGACCGACCGCAAGCTCGTGATCAACGCGCTGAACTCCGGGGCGCGCGGGTTCATGGCCGACTTCGAGGATGCGAACTCGCCGACGTGGCGCAAGCAGGTGGAGGGCCAGCGCAACCTGATCGACGCGATCGAGGGCACGATCACCTACGACGCCTCCGACGGTCGCCATTACGAGCTGGTGGAGCACCCCGCCGTGCTCCTGGTCCGCCCTCGCGGCTGGCACCTGCCCGAGCGTCACGTCCGGATCGACGGGCGCCCCGCGTCCGGGGCGCTGGTGGACTTCGGGCTCTATGCGCTGCACAGCGCGCCCCGGCTGCACGCCCGCGGCAAGGGCGTGTACCTCTACCTGCCCAAGCTCGAGCATCACCTGGAGGCGCGGCTGTGGAACGACGTGCTCAGCTTCGCCGAGGAGCGGCTCGCTCTGCCCACCGGCACCTTCCGCGCGACCGTGCTGATCGAGACCTTCCCCGCCGTGTTCCAGCTGCAGGAGATGCTCTACGAGCTGCGCGACCACAGCTACGGGCTCAACGCCGGCCGCTGGGACTACATCTTCTCGGTGATCAAGACCAACCGCGGGGATCCGGCGTTCGTGCTGCCCGACCGGCTCGCGGTGACGATGACCCAGCCGTTCATGCGCGCCTACACCGAGCTGCTCGTGCGCACCTGTCACGACCGCGGCGCGTTCGCGATGGGCGGCATGGCCGCGCTGATCCCCTCACGCACCGACCCCGAGGCCAACGACCGGGCGATCGCCGCCGTCAGCGCCGACAAGCGCCGGGAGGCCAACGACGGCTTTGACGGGACCTGGGTGGCTCACCCCGACGTCGTGGCCACCGCGCTGGGCGAGTTCGACGCGGTGCTCGGCGACCGGCCCAACCAGATCGACCGCACGCGGCCCGACGTCGCCTACGACGCGGCGCCGCTGCGCGACCTCGCGAGCACCGAGGGCGAGATCACCGAGGCGGGGCTGCGCAACAACCTCAGCGTCGGCTTTCAGTACATCTCGTTCTGGCTGGGCGGGCGCGGCGCGGCCGCGATCAACAACATGATGGAGGACGCCGCGACCGCGGAGATCGCCCGCACCCAGATCTGGCAGTGGATCCACCATCGGGCCACGCTCGCCGACGGGCGCACCGTGACCCGCGAGCTCGTCACACAGCTGCTCGACGAGGAGACCGAGAAGATCCGCGCCGCCGTCGGCGATGAGGTGTGGGAGCGCGGCCGCCCCCGGGACACGCGCGAGGTGCTGGAGGCCGTCGCGTTGTCCGACGACCTCCCGGAGTTCCTCACGCTCGGCGCCTACGAGCGCCTGGAGCCGGCGGCGAGCTGAAGCCGTCGCGCCCCCCGCGCCGCGACGAGCTGAGCGCTACCGGCGGCCGACGGCGCCCAGGATGCGCCACGCGGTCGGCATCAGCAGGCCGGCCAGCGCCGCCTTGATCACGCCGCCGAGGATGAAGATGGTGAAGCCCTCGTGGATCGCGGTCCCCCACGTCAGCCCGGCGGACGCCTTCAGCCACGGCACGCCGATCCCGAAGATGATCAGCTGACCGACGGCGAAGGCGGCAAACGCGCTCAGCACCCTCCGGTCGCCGCCGCGCTCCGCGATCGCGCCGATCACGAAGCCGGCAACCACGAAGCCGACGATGTAGCCGCCGCTGGCGCCGGTCAGGACCGCCGTGCCGTGCGTGCCTCCGGCGTAGACCGGGGCGACGAGGCCGAGCGCCAGGTACAGCAGCTGTGAGAGCCCGCCACGGGTCGACCCCAGCGACGCCCCCGCCAGCACGACCGCGAACGTCTGGCCGGTGACCGGGACCGGGGAGCCGGGAACGTGGATCGAGATCTGCGCGCAGGCGGCGGTCAGCAGCGCGCCGGCCACGACGAGCAGCACGTCACGGACGCGCGCCCCCGGAATCGCGTCGGCGAGGACGGGGCGGGTCAGGGCTGCGGATGAGGACACGTCGCTCCTTTCGTGGATCGTGATCAGGCGACCGTGATCCTGTCAGGTACGGCGCCGGCGCGGCGGACGGCCCACCAGCGTGTACTGTTTGCGCCGCGGCGCCGAGGGCTCACGAGAGGAACACGCAGATGATCAACGGCGTCGACGCGGGCATCCATCCCGACCTCAGCTGGCCGCTGGAGCGAGCCGCCACGACGTTCGGCGACTCGATCGCCGTCCAGGCCGCTGGTCGCGCGCACACCTACCGCGAGGTCGCGCGGCGCGTGGGCGCCCTGGGCGACGCGCTGGATGAGCTCGAGGTCACCCCCGGCGGGCGCGTCGGCTTCCTCGGCGACAACTCGATCGCCCACCTGGAGTGCTGGCTGGGGATCCCGGCCGCCGGTCGGGTGATCTGCGATCTGAACCTCCGGCTGGCCCCGGACGAGCTGGCGTTCATGATCGAGGACGCGGCGGTGCAGGTGCTGGTCGTCGACGCCGCCAACCTCGACCTCGCCGTCGCGCTGCAGGCCCGGTGCCCCACCCTGGAGACGCTTGTGCTCGACGGCGACGACGCGGCGGCGGCCGGCACGGGCGCGCTGCCCTACGAGCAGCTGGTCGCCGGGGAGCCGGCCGCGGCGCACCCGGCGCAGCCCACCGATCTCGCCGCGATCTCCTACACCGGCGGTACGACGGGGACCCCGAAGGGCGTGATGCTCAGCCACGGGAACCTGTCGGCCAACGCGATGCACAACCTGTGGATGACCGGCCACCGGTCCCAGGACACGTTCCTGCACGTCTGCCCGATGTTCCATGCCGCCGGGATCGCCAACGTGTTCGCGGCGACCTGGGTCGGTGCCCGCCAGCTGATCCTGCCGCGCTTTGACGCCGCCGCGGTGGCCCAGACGATCGAGCGCGAGCGCGTCACGCTGACCACGCTCGTGCCGACGATGCTCTCGATGTTCCTCGACCACCTCGACGCCCACCCCACGGATCTGTCGAGCCTGCGCAACATCCACTACGCCGGCTCGCCGATCTCCCCCGAGCTTCAGCGGCGGGTGCTGGACCGGCTGGACTGCGAGGTCGCCCAGGGCTACGGGATGACCGAGGCGGCCCCCACCGTCTGCCTGCTGTCCGCCGAGGTGCACCGCCGCGGCGCGCAGGGTCACGAGCCCGACCGCACGCGGCTGGCATCGGTCGGAGTCGCGGTCCCGGGCGTCCGCGCCGAGGTGCGCGACCATGAGGGACGCCGGCTGGCGCCGGGACAGGTGGGCGAGATCTGGATCGCCGGTCCCAACGTGATGCTCGGCTACTGGAATCGCCCGGAGGCGACGCAGGAGGCACTCGTCGACGGGTGGTATCGGTCGGGTGACGCCGCCTACAGCGATGACGACGGTTACCTGTTCATGGTCGACCGGCTCAAGGACATGATCATCAGCGGCGGCGAGAACGTCTACTGCATCGAGGTGGAGAACGTGCTCGTCGAGCACGAGGCGGTCTCGGAGGCGGCGGTCTTCGGCGTACCCGATCCACGCTGGGGCGAGCGCGTGCACGCCGTCGTCGTCCCGGCCCCGGGGGCGTCGATCGACGTCGAGCGCCTACGCGAGCACTGCCGGGGGCGGATCGCCGGTTTCAAGGTCCCGCGCTCATTCGAGGTCCGCGCCGAGCCGCTGCCCAAGTCAGGGCCCGGCAAGGTGCTCAAGACCGCGCTGCGCGAGCCCCACTGGGCCGGGTCCTCGCGCCGGATCGGCTGACGGCGGGCTTCCCAAACCGCCGCGGATCGAACGGCGCGGGGTCGATCAGCGGCGGCTCGCCGCAGATCAGCTGAGCGAGCAGCAGGCCGCTCACCGGTCCCAGGCAGACCCCGGACCCCTCGTGTCCGGTCGAGGTCCAGAGCCCGTCGGCGAGCGGTCCGATCGCCGGCAGGTGATCGGGCAGCCACGGGCGCAGGCCCGACCACGCGCGGGTCACCGGCAGCTGCGCCAGGGCGGGGACGAACGCGGCCGCGCGCCTGATCATCGCGTCGGTCACGGTGGCGTCGACCGTCAGGTCAAAGCCCACCCGCTGGCGGCTGGAGCCGACCAGCACCTCGTCGCCGTCGAGCGTCTGCTCGATCACGGTCGCGATCGCCAGGCCGCTGTCAGGATCAGCGACGGCGTCCACGTAGGCGGCCTCGATCAGCTTGTGGACGATCAGCCCCGGCGGCGCGGCGAGCGCGACGAGCTGGCCCTTGCGGGGCTGGACGGGCAGGCCGGTGAGCGGCGCCGACCAGGGACCGGCGCAGACGACGACGTGCGCGGCGCGCAGCGTCTCCCCGCCGGCCAGCGCGACCTCGCCGCCCGCCACCGCGGTGACGTCGACACCACGTCCGGTCCGCACCTCGATGCCGTCCAGCAGCGCGCGAGCCATCGCGGGAGCGTCGACCTGCAGGTCACCGGGCTCGTGGCGAGCGACCGTCCCAGGGGCGAGCGCCGGCTCCCGCGCGACGGCGTCGGTGAAGCCCTCGCGCGCGGGCCCGCGCGCGAGCAGCAGCGAGCCCTTGCGGGTCACCCGGCCGGCTCCGAGGCGCTCGCCGAGCGTCTCCCACAGCTCCCGGCCGGGGATCGTCAGCTCGCGCTCGGGCCCCGGGGGCGTGTCGCACAGCAGGACGTTGCCCTCGCCGCGGGCGCTCGTGCCCTGGGCGATCCCGGCGCGGTCGAGCACGAGCACCTCGCGGCCGCGTCGCGCGAGGAAGTGCGCCGCCGCCGCGCCGCAGATCCCGGCGCCGACGACGATCACGTCAGCCAACCGCGAACCCCTCCGGGAACGGATCGGTTGGATCGAGCACGTACTGCGCGCGGCCGGTGAGCCACGCCCGGCCGGTGATCTCCGGCACGACCGCAGGCCGGTCGCCGACCGTGGTCTGCGACAGCAGCCGGCCGGTGAAGCGCGTGCCGATGATCGACTCGTGCACGAACGGGGTGTCAAGGCCCAGCTCGCCGCGGGCGTGCAGCGCCGCCATGCGCGCGCTCGTCCCGGTCCCGCACGGCGAGCGATCGATCCAGCCGGGATGGATCGCCGTCGCCCCCCGTGCGTCGGGGCGGTCGGGGCCGGCGGCGGGCGGGGTGGTCCAGATCACGTGGTGACAGCCGCGGATCCCGGGGTCGACGGGATGGACGGGCTCGGGCACGGCGTCCATCAGCGCCAGCCCGGCGGCGACCAGCTCGCCGGCGTGCTCGGGCTCGACGATGAGTCCCGCCTGGGCGGCGTCGGCGATCGCGTAGAAGTTGCCGCCGTAGGCCATGTCGTAGCGGATGCCGCCCGCCTCGGCGTCAAGCTCGTGGGCGTAGGCCGCGACGTTGCGCAGGGTGACCGCGCGCGCGTGACCGTCGACGACGTGGACCCGGGCCTGGACCAGCCCGGCGGGGGTGTCGAGCGTGATCACCGTCTCGGGCTCGGTGACCGCCACCATCCGCTGCTCGACGAGCACCGTGGCGACCCCGATCGTCCCGTGGCCGCACATCGGCAGGCAGCCGCTGACCTCGATGAAGACCACGCCCCAGTCGGCCTCGGGGCGGGTCGGGCGCTGCAGGATCGCGCCGGACATCGCGCCGTGACCGCGAGGCTCGCGCATCAGCAGCCGGCGAATCTCGTCGCGCTCGGCCACAAAGCGCAGCCTCCGCTCGCCCATCGTCGCGCCCGGGAGCTCGCCGACGCCGTCGGTGATGACCCGCGTCGGCATGCCCTCGGTGTGGGAGTCCACGGCGGTGAAGCTCAGCACCCGCCCGACGCTACCAACGCGTCACGTCCGCCGGAACGGCCCGTCGCGGAGGCGTCAGGCGAACAGCGGCTGCTGGGTGAAGCCCGGCGCCCGCTCGATCTCGAGCATCCGCCGCTTGGTCGTGATTCCGCCGGGCGCCGAGAAGCCGTGCAGCGAGCCGTCGGTGGCAAGGACCCGGTGGCAGGGGACGACGATCGGCCACGGGTTGGCCCCCAGGGCGGCCCCGACCGCGCGGGCCGCGCCAGGGTCGCCGACGGCGGCGGCGACCGCGCCGTAGGTCGTCGTCTGACCGGGGCCGACGGCCCGGGTCGCCGCGTAGACGCGCCGGGCGAACGGCTCGACGCCGCGGCCGGAGCGCGCGAGTGGCCGGTCGCTGAGCACGACCTCGGTGAGGTCCTGCGGCTCGCCCTCCAGCAGTCGCGTGATCGCGGTCACCGCGTCGCGCACCGACGCCGGGACGTCGGCGCAACCGGGGGCGCTCGGCGACGTCAGCTCACGTGCGCGCGGCAGATGCACGCGGGTGATGCCCGCCCCGTCCCACTGCACCGCGCAGGTGCCGATCGTGGTCTGAAATCGCAACATGTGACCTCTCCTGTCGTGACAACTCGTGGGGTCTGATCACGTTGAACGCCCGGGCGGGCGCCGATGTGAGACACCGCGGCGGCTATGCGTCAGGCAGCTCGTATTGGACGCGGGCGATCTGCGCGGCGTGGGGCGCGAGCGCGCCGCGCAGCGCGTTGTGCTCGGCATCCTCGTCGTAGCGGCGATAGGCGGCGACGTCGATGAAGTCGGCGACGATGGCAAAGCTCCAGTTGCCCTCCCGGAGGTCGAGATCGTCGCCGAGCGTGTAGTTCACCGCGCCCGGCGGATCGAGCCGGCGAAGGCCCTCCTGGATCTGGGCCACGGCGGCACGGTCGGCGCCGGGCGCCAGCGAGATGAGGACGACGTTGCGGATCATGGGCAGCGACGATACCGCCGCCCCCACTCAGAAGCTCGTCGCGTTCCAGGGCGCCCGCGGGGTGGCGAACATGACGTCGGCCCGCGCCAGGGCCCCGGGGGTGTGCTCGGTCACGACGCCGGCGATCCGCTGCTGACGCAGACCGAAGCCACCCAGGTAGATCGCGGCCAGGGCCCGCTGGGTGAGTGTGAGGTCAGGGCGGGCGCTGCTCGGCTCACATGCGGCGCCCGCCGCGTCGGCGCTCAGCCGGTATCGCCCGGCGACGCTGACCGCGCTGTCGTCGGTCACCTCCAGGACGAGGTCCCCCGCGGTGCCGTAGCGCCGGGCCGCCAGCGCCGCCGGCACGTCGAGCAGCCGCAACCACAGGAAGTCGACCTGCTCGGCCATGATCAGCGTGCGGGCGTCGCGCAGCAGCCAGCGGACCGGCTCGTCGACCGGGCGGCTGGTCAGGACGACCTCGTCGACGAGGTCCAGCCCGGTCAGGTAGGCCCACAGGTCCCGGTCGGCGCCGGCCCCGGCGGCGGCCAGCAGCCACACCTCGACGCGCCCCAGCGGCGGGATCAGGCCGGCGTCCCGGACCGCGCGCCAGGCGAGCAGCCCGTCGGGGCCGTCCTCGCCCTCGTGGATCAGCCAGTTGTGGGGCAGCTCGTCGACTTCGGGCCAGCCGCCGCGCCCCAGCGCCCGGTCCCACCAGTCGCCGTCGCGGTCGACCTGGCCCGGGCGCGCCATGCGAGCGGCGCCGTACACGCGCGGGGCGAGATCGGCGAACGTCTCGCGATCGACCTGGCGAACCCGCGAGGCATCGCCACCCTCGATCACGCAGCCTCGCCGACTGGAGTGCAGCACGTAACGAGCGCCGAGCGCCGCCGGCGCGTAGCCGAAGCGGCCGTAGATCGGCCACTCGGCGGCGATCAGGATGCTGACCGGATCGCCGCGCTCGCGTCCCTCGCGCAGCGACGCGTTGAGCATCGCGCTGAGCAGCCCTCGTCGCCGGTGCGTGGCGGCGACGGTGACGTTGGTCAGCGCGTCGGCGACCACCAGCTCGCTGCCGGCGTCGGCCCCGGGCACGGTCAGCGTCCGGGGAACCGTCCGCAGCGTCGCCACCCAGCGGCCGCGGTCACGCGCGCCCCACGCGCGCTCGGGCTGCCAGTCCCGCTCCACCCTCGCAACCCACTGGTTGGCACGCGGGGCACCGGGATCAGCCAGGAACGTGGTTGCCATCGTGCGCACCCAGCCGTCGACGTCGTCGCGGGGGACCGGGTGGACGATCTCAGTCGTCATGGCGCCATCCTTCCATAGCCGTTCTCGCACGGGGTCTGTCCCGGACTGCGGCTCGGGATGAGTCAGACGCGATAGCACCAAACCAGCGCCTGGTGATCCTGCACCTCCCGGGACGGTGATCGATCACACTTGACGAGCGCTCAGTCGGCGCTGTCGGTCCGGTCCAGGCCATGTCGGATCTCCCCCGCGAGGGCGTAGGCGTCACCGGTCTTGAGCATCTGAGCGAAATACAGCTGCGGGGTCTCCTGGGTTGTGTGGCTGGCAAGTCCCGACACGAGCCAGCCCTGTTCGCGCATGACGTCGATCACCCGCTGGACCTCAACGCCCCGCATCGCGAAGTCCGGCGCGACATCCGTCAGCGCCCCCTTCGCGGAGCGCGGCTTGAATGCGACGCTGGTCGAGGTGGCGAACGTCGACGAGACGTGGACGCCGGCGATCTCAGCCCGGTCGCGTCGACTGACGTTGACGGTGACGACACCCTCGCCGCCGATCTGTGCCCCGCCATGGAGGATCTCGGCGAGGTGCTCGGCGTCCAGCGGAGACTGGGGACCCTCAGGCTGGGTCTGAGGCAACGGCAGCTTGGTCGCCCTGAGGACGTTGCGGACTGAGTGAGCCAGCCTCAGCGGGTTACCCGCTCCGCGCCAATGGATGGAGAAGATCTGTGGGCGCATCTCACGGAAGGATTGGTGACACCCCTGAAACGTCAGGCCGTTCGCGATGATCGCGTCGATGAACCGGTCGGTCTCCCGCGGCCTGACGGGGAGATCTCCGCTGAAGAACGCGAGATCATCCCCGAGAGGCTGAAAGCAAAGCGTTCCAACAAGCCCGAACGAACCAGTGAAAACGATTCCCAGGGGGCCCTCGACCGTGCCGATGTCATCGCGCTTGACGTTGATGGTGAGGACGCCGTCGCTCATCAGGCCGTCCGCCTCAACGATCCTCTCAATCTCGACGGCCGGCAGGCTGCCGTGTTGACTGAGCACCTTCGACGATGCGGTCAGCCTGCTCTGCGGAGTGCGTGCTGATCCGAGCCCCAGGGCTCCGGCCACCCCGGCCGCGGCCGCCCCGCCACCGAGCGCAAGTGCGCCGCGGCGGGTAATGCGGACAATCGGCATGCGTCTCCTTCGGATCGATGAGGCACTCTCGTCGGGTGAACAGCCAACCTATCCAGGTGGACCGGACGAAACCCGGTTGCGGGGCAAACGTGAGAAACGTCTCATCGGCGCGTCGATCCGGTGTACCTGCGACAGGGCGGTGCGGCCAGCGTCTCGGGGCGGTCAGGTCTCCCAACGATGACCGGCTTCACTTGAGGTGCTCCGGGGACACGATCAACTCCATGAGGCTCCGCGACGCTGCCACCGCCACCGCCACCGCCGAGAGTCAATGCGCAAGGTGTCTTCCGTTTCCGGTGCCAATGGCAGGCGCGCCGTCACTCACGAGCATCGCCGAGCGGCTCACACGATCGTGATATGCCGGTGAACTCTCAGACCACCCCCTGGGCTCACGGCGATCGGCTGACGTCGCTGCAGACCCGGGCGAATCGGGACGTCGCTCTCAGATCGCGACGGTGGCAGTGGCCAGCGGGCTGCCGGGGTCGTACAGGATGACGATCAGCCCGAACACGACGATCGCAACCGCGACCGTGACCGCGACCAGCGCCAGAGCGGCGAGACCTATCTCCAAGGCGACGCGCGTGGGCGGCACAGCGGGAGCGGGCATGTCCTGAGTCAGACCGCCCGGGTCCGGGGCGACTTCGGTCTCCGCCACGGGCACGGTCGGCGCATCCGCACCCTCGTAGTGAGGACCACGAGCAGGATGATCGGCGGCGCCCACTACGCGTCGAGCCCCGATGACTGCAGCGCTGCGGTGCCCACGGCGGTGGCGATCACGCCGGGGTCAGTATCGGTTGGCCGAGACCGACGCGTTTGGCTGCCCGCAGCGAGCGTTTCATGATCTAGGAGTTGTAGGGCGGGCGGATGAGAAGAATGTGAAGGCGCCGCTATTGCTCCGGCCCGGGACAGCGGGCGCATCGAACGGTCTGATCAGACAGCGGAGCCGACGGCCGCCCCGATGC
>CAZZYU010000012.1:0-25323 GCA_964658375.1 uncultured Acetobacteraceae bacterium
CACGACCCAGCTCGACGACGTGTTCGTCGACCCGCGGATGAGCTGGTAGTCAGTCCTCAGCGGACGAGGTGAACCTCGCCGGCGTCAAGGGCAACGGCTCCCTCGGCGGTGTCGACCATCAGGCGCCCGGCGTCGTCGATCCCCGCAGCGGTGCCGGAGCCACCCGCCCAGCGCACCGGCGCCCCGCGCAGCGCGTCGCGCTCGCGCAGCGCCGCCAGCACCTCGCCGGGCACCGCCGCCAGCCACCGCGCCAGCTCGTCGAGCACCCGGGCGAGGACCGTCTCGACGGAGCCGGGAGACAGGCCCAGGGCGGTCGCGGTGTCGCGCAGCTCGTCGGGCAGCTGCTCAGGGCGGAGTGCGACGTTGACCCCGATCCCGAGCACCGCCCACCGCTCCTGAGGGCGAGCCTCGACGAGGATTCCGGCGACCTTGCGGCCGTGCAGCTGAACGTCGTTGGGCCACTTGACCGCCGCCGGGCGGCCCGCGGCGTCAAGCTCCTGCGCGACGGCGGCCACCGCGACCCCGGCGGTGAGCGTCAGCAGCGGCGGCGGGTCGCGCAGCACGAGCGACATGAGCAGCGAGCTGCCCGCCGGCGCGGTCCACGTCCGGCCCTGGCGCCCGCGACCGGCCAGCTGCTCGGTCGCGGTCACCAGCGTCCCGCCGGGCGCGCCGGCGATGGCGAGCTCACGGGCACGCAGGTTGGTCGAGTCGGTGCGCCGCAGATGCAGGCGCGGCGAGCCCAGCGCACTCACGCGGCCGAGATCCGCAACTCGTCGTCGGCCCCGAGACCGAGCCGCTGCGCGGCGCTGCCCCGGTTGACGGCGACCGACAGCAGTCGCTGGGGATCCTCGTAGAGCACGAGCTCGCCGGCCGGCACATCGCCGAACGTCCGCCCCCAGCGCGCCGTCTCGTCGCCGCCGGACCCGCCTCGCAGCACGACGGTCGCCCCGACCGCAAGCCCGCAGGCGGCCAGATGCGCCACGCCGGCGTCGAGCTCCAGGTTGCCGAAGCGGTCGCTGCCCAGCACATGGGCCACCAGCTCGCCGTCGCGGCGGTAGGGCTCGGGCAGGTCCAGTGCGACGAGCGACGCGGGGTCGATCGGGTCCCCGACCCGCTCCAGCGCCAGCCCGCAGGCGAGCCCGGCCGCGACCGGAGCGAACAGGTCCCGACCGTGAAAGGTCGCCGAGACCGGGGTCCGCGCCAGCGGCGAGCGCGCCACGTCGACCGCGGCCGCGACGCCGCCGCAGGCAAGCGCGGCCGGGTGCAGCAGGCCGTTGTCAGGACCGACGAGGTGCTGACCGTCGCGGGCGCGCAGCGCCACCGCCCGCCGCGGACCGCCGACACCCGGATCGACGACCGCCAGATGGACCCCCTGAGGAAGGTAGGGCAGCGCGCGGGTAAGGATCAGGGCTCCGGCCCGCACGTCGTGGGGCGCCACCCCGTGGGTGAGATCGATGATCCGCGCGCCCGGGCACCCCTGCGCGATCACCCCGTGGCAGACCCCCACGAAGGCGTCCGACAGCCCATAGTCGGTGAGGAAGCTGACGACCGGATCCGCCATCGGGCCGCGATCTTCGCAGAGCGCCGCCGCGAACCGGCGCACGCGGCTCACCTTCGTCTGAGGCGACCTGCCCCTTGGTCGCAGGCGGTCTCAGACAAAGGTCTCAGACCGCCTCGTCCATCCGGCCAGACGGCGTCAATCGGCCGCTGACCTGGGTTATGTTCGGCGGATGAACCTCATCAAGAACCCGTTCTTCATGACCGCGATGCTGTTCTTCGTGGTCGGTTGCCTGGCGCTCAGCCTGAACTGGATGACTGGCCTCATGCTGCTCGTCATCGGATTGTTCGCCGCCGTCGCCGGACTGCTCTCGCTCCGGCGCAGCAGCCGCCGCGCCCACGAGGTCTCCGCGCCGGGGATGATCCGCCTGCACTCGTAGGCGCGGCCGGGTCAGGCGGCGTCGGCGATCAGCGCCGCGATCAGCCCGTCGATGTCGTGGCGGCTGGCCTCGACGTCGGGCTCGCGGCCGTGCGCGCGCAGCGCGTCGCTGGTCACCGGCCCGATGCTCGCCAGGCGCGTCGCATCACCGAGCGCGTCGCCGGCCTGCTCGAAGAAGAAGCGCACCGTCGAGGATGAGGTGAAGGTCACGTAGTCGGCACCGGCGACCGCGCGCTGCTGCGCGTCGCTGAGCGGCTCAGACACCGTCTCATAGAGAACGACGACGTCGACCTGCGCCCCGCGCTCGCGCAGCGCGTCGGGCAGCACGTCGCGGGCCTCGGCGGCCCGCGCGATCAGCGCCCGAGATACCGGGACGTCGGCCAGCGCCGCCACCAGGCCCTCGGCCACGAACTCCTCGGGGATGACGTCGGCGACGATCCCGTGGGCGGCGAGCGCCCGGGCGGTGCCGGGCCCGATCGCGGCAACGCGGGCGCCGGCCAGCGCGCGGGCATCCCGGCCGGCGCCGGCGAGACGCTCGAACAGCAGGGCGACGCCGTTGGGGCTGGTCAGACACACGAGGTCATAGCCGCTGACGTCGGGAGCCGGGCCGTCGACCGCCGAGATCCGGATCGCCGGCGCCTCCACCACCTCGGCGCCGAGCGCCCGCAGCCGCGCCGCCAGCCCGCTGGACTGCGCCCGTGCGCGGGTGACGGCGATCGTGCGCCCGTGCAGGGGGCGGGCCTCAAACCAGGCCAGGTTGCGCCGCAGTCCCGCCACCGGCCCGAACAGCGAGATCGCCGGAGCGCGGATCTGCTCGGCCGCGGCGACCTCGGCGATCGTCTCCAGGGTGCCGGTCACCACCCGCTGCCCGGGCAGGGTTCCCCGCTCGATCACCGCGGCCGGCTCGGTCGCGGGGCGACCTCCGTCGATCAGGCGCCGGGCGATCGACGCCAGCTGGGCAACGCCCATGTAGACCACGAGCGTTCCCGGAAAGGCGGCCAGGGCCGACCAGTCAAGCGCCGACTCCGACTTATCGGGGTTCTCATGGCCGGTGATGAAGGCCACCGCGCTCGCCGCGTCACGGTGGGTGACGGGAATCCCCGCGTAGGCGGTGGCGGCGACGCCGGCGGTGATCCCGGGCACGACCTCAAACGCCACGCCGGCCTCGCGCAGCAGCTCGGCCTCCTCCCCCCCGCGGCCGAACACGAACGGGTCCCCGCCCTTCAGACGCACGACCTCGCGCCCGGCGGCGCCGTGCTCCAGCAGCAGCCCCCCGATCTCCTCCTGGGTGACCGAGGGCCCCCCGCCCTCCTTGCCCACGTAGTAGCGCAGCGCGTCATCGCGCGCGCCGTCCAGCGCGGTGGCGGGGATCAGCCGGTCGTGGACGATCACGTCGGCGGCCGCGATCAGCTCCAGCGCCCGGGCGGTCATCAGCCCGGGGTCCCCAGGGCCCGCGCCGACCAGGTAGACGGTCATCTACACCACCCCCGCCGTCTGGGCCTCGGCCTGCGTGAGCAGCTCCCGGGCCCCGGCGGCGAGCATCCGCTGCGCGCACGTGCTGCCCACCGCGTCGGCGTCGCCGGTGACCGCGTCGCGCAGCCACGCCGAGCCGTCGGGCAGGCCGACCCAGCCGACGAGCGCCAGCTCGCCGTCGGCGATCCGGTGGGCGTGGGCCCCGACCGGGGTGTGGCAGGAGGCGCCGAGCGCGTGGACGAGCGTCCGCTCGGCGGTCACACACGCCATCGCGTCGGCGTCGGTGACCGGCTCCAGGGCCTCTGCCGACAACTCGCCGGCGCGAGCCTCCAGCGCCAGCGCACCCTGTCCCGCCGCGGGAACGAACTCATCGACGATCGCCCCGACCGCGTCGTCGCGGCCGAGCCGGCGCAGCCCGGCGTAGGCGAGCACGAGCGCATCAACCTGCCCCTCGGCGAGCTTGCGCAGCCGGGTGTCGATGTTGCCCCGCAGCTCGACGACGTCCAGGTCCTGACGGGCGGCGCGCAGCTGCGCGGTCCGTCGCAGGCTGGCGGTGCCGACGCGGGCCCCGGGCGCGAGCGTGTGCAGCGCACCCGCGCCGCAGATGACGTCTCGGGCATCGACGCGCGCCGGGACGGCGACCAGCTCCAGGCCGTCCGGGAGCTCGGTCGGGACGTCCTTGGCCGAGTGCACCGCCACGTCGATCCGGCCATCGAGCAACGCGCGCTCGAGCTCGGAGACCCAGCGCGACTTATCCCCTCCCGCCGCGCCGCGGTCACCGAGCGTGGTGATCGTCACCAGCTCCACCTCCGTCCCGCGCGTGCGCAGCGCGGCGGCCACGCCCTCGGCCTGCACCAGCGCCAGCGCGCTGGCGCGCGTCCCCAGCCGCATCAGGCGCGGCGACGCAGTTGCCGGATCTCGGCCAGCGGGGGCTCGGGGGCCGGTGGCGCGGCGGGCACCGGATGCGGCGTCCGCGGCTCGCCGGCCGCGCGGATCTCGTCCTCGCCGACGGTGAGGTCAAACAGCTCACGGATGAGCGCCATCCGGGCGTGGACGCGATCGTCGTGCATCTCCTTCATGCGCAGCGTCGGCTCGTGCAGCAGCCGGTTGACGATCGTGTGGGCGATCGCCGCCACCCGCTCACGGTCCTGCGCCGATGCGCTCTCCCATTTGGCCGCGTTGTCGGCGAGCGCCGACTCGGCGATCGCGGTGGCGCTGGAGCGCAGCGCGGCGATCGTCGGCAGCACCTCCAGCGAGCCCAGCCAGGTGGCGAAGTGATGGATCTCCTCCTCGATGATCCCCTCGGCGCGGCTGGCCTCGGCCTGGCGGACCCGTCGATTGCGCGCCACGACCGCCTGCAGGTCGTCGATGTCGCGCAGCGTCACCCCGGGCAGCTGCGCGCAGGCGGAGTCGATGTCGCGCGGGACCGCGAGGTCGATGAGCAGGATCGCGCGCCCGTCGCGCTCGCGCATGACCTCGGCCAGCTCGGTGACCTCGAGCAGCAGGTGCGGGGACGCGGTGGCGGCGACGACGATGTCGGCGGCCACCAGCGCCTCAGGCAGCTCGTCAAACGACAAGCTGGAGCCGCCGTACTGAGCGGCGAGGCTGATCGCCCGCGCGCGCCGGCGGCTGGCCACGAACATGAGCTGCGCGCCGGTGCCGGTCAACGCCCGGGCGGTCAGCTCGCTGGTCTCGCCGGTGCCGATCAGCACCACCGCTCGGCCGTGCAGCGCGCCGAGCTGCTCCTTGGCCATCGCCACCGCCACCGTCGGGGCGCTCAGCTGGCGCTCGCCGATCGCGGTCTCGGTTCGCACTCGCTTGCCGGTGTGCAGGGCGGCCGTGAACAGTCGGTTGGTGAGCGGCCCAACGGTGTCCTGAGCCAGCGCGATCTCATACGCGCGCTTGACCTGGCCCTGGATCTGGGCCTCGCCGACGATCATCGAGTCCAGGCCCGAGACGACCCGGTACAGATGGCGTGCGGCCTCGCAGTTGTGGTGGGCGTAGATCGCGCCGGCCAGCTTGGTGGGCCGGATCCCCGCCTCGCGCGCGAGCATCGCCAGGACCGTGGACTCGGCCTCCAGCGGGTCACCGACGACGGCGTAGAGCTCGGTGCGGTTGCAGGTCGAGATCGCGACCACCTCGTGGATCTCGGCGGCGCCGCGCAGGTCGCGGATGAACTCCAGCGCGCGGCCCTCGGACAGCGCGAGGCGCTCACGCACCTCGACGGGCGCGGTCTTGTGCGAGATCCCGATGGCCAGCAGCTCGCTCACAGCAGCGACCCGGACTGCGCCGGCGCGGGCACCGGCGCGTCTGACTCCACGCCCGTGCGCCCGGCACGGGCGGCCTCGACGTCGCGCTGGAGCTGTTCGAGCTCGCGCTCGATGCGCTGGGCGCGGATCGCCATGATCGCGACGTAGAGCAGGATCAGGACGATGAACACGATGTAGGCACCGGCGACGAACTTGCCGGCCTTGCCCAGCGGCAGCGCCGGGGCGGCTGCGAGGAGTGCGCTCACAGCGGCGCGGCGCTGCGCCCGACGGGCCGGTCGAGATCCTCGCCGAGCAGCGTGCGGCGCAGGCGGCGAACCTGCGAGCGGGCGTTCTTGGCCGCCATCTCGTACTTCCACAGGGTCGCGTAGAGCAGCGCGATCGCGATGATCGCGACGAGGAACGTCCACGCCATCCGCGGCGGCAGGTTGCTGCCGGTGAGCGTGAGCACCCGCGGGTGGACGAACTGGGTCGACAGCCGCACCGCGATGAAGTTCAGCGGCACGAACGCGCCGCACACGATCGCGAACACTGCCGCGTAGCGTGACTGGCGCTCGGGGTCCTCAATCGAGAAGCGCAGCGGCTGATAGGTGCAGAACAGCAGCAGCACGATCAGATAGGAGACGAGCGTCGGCTCGTTCCAGACCCACCAGTGACCCCACGAGGCCTTGGCCCAGATCGAGCCGGAGATGAGTCCGCCGACCCCGAAGATGAGCGCCATGTGGATCGCCACGTAGGAGCGCATGTCCCACTTGCGGTCGCCCGTGCGCAGGTATCCGATCGCCATCAGGCCGCCGAAGATGAACCCGCACAGCGACACGATCGCCAGCGGCACGTGGATGTAGAAGATCTTCTGGATGAACCCCTGATTGGCGTCCAGCGGCGCGTAGAAGAAGGTCATCGCCAGCGCGGCGGTGACGAACACGATGGTCATCAGGGAGAGGCTGCGGAGACCGCGCCCATAGGTGGTGGAGCGCATCTAAAGGGTTATTCCTCCAGAAGGAAATCGAACACCGCGTAGGCGAGCAGTGCGAACACCAGATCATAGAGAGCCAGGGTCGCCACCCACTTCAGTGGAGGCGCCGACGGGGCGTGGGCGGCCATCAGCAACGGGCCGGTGGCACGGGCGGCGGCGATCAGCGCGGGCACGAGCAGGGGCAGCCCGATCATCGGGCCGATCAGGTCACGGGAGCGGGTCTGGACCGCGATCGCCGAGACGAGCGTGCCGATCACCGACAGGCCGAGGTTGGCCAGCGCGAGCACCAGGATCAGTCCCGGCAGCGCCCGCGACAGCGACGGACCGAGCAGGAATAGCTTGAACACGGGCACGGCGACGACCTCCAGCACGGTCAGGAAGATGAACAGCGCGGAGGCCTTGGCCAGCAGCATCGCACTGCGGTCCACCGGCGCCAGCAGGAACGCGTCAAAGCCGCCCTGCTCGCGCTCGGCCACGAACAGCCGGTTGATCCCGAGCATCGCGGCGAACAGGAGCGCGACCACGAGCACCCCGGCCGCCTCCTGGCCGGCGATCGTGTCGCGGTTGAGGCCGAAGTGGAAGATCACGAAGGTGACGATCGAGAACAGCACCATCGCCGGCACCGTCTCCAGCGTGCGCAGCTCCAGCCGCAGGTCCTTGCGCAGCACCGTCCACGCGGTCCTCATGCGTACAGCTCCCGCAGCGCGCGGTCGTCGAACCCTGCGGGCTCGCCGCTGTAGGCGACCTGGCCGTTCTTGAGCGCGAGCACCTGATCGGCCTCGGCCAGCGCCGCCTGCGGATCGTGGCTGGTGAGCACCCGCGTGCGTCCCGCCGGGCGGCCGATCAGCGGCTCGATCAGCGCCGCGGCGGCCGGGTCAAGGTTGGCCCGCGGCTCGTCGAGCAGCAGCAGCGCCGGATCATGCAGGACCGCGCGGGCGACCGCCACGCGCTGGACCATGCCGCGCGACAGGGTGCGGACCGGGTCCTGCGCCCGGCGCTCCATCTGCACGGCTTCGAGCACCTCCTGGACCCGCGCGCGCGGGACGCGGTGCAGGCGCGCGTGGTATTCGAGGTTCTCCCGGGCGCTCAGCTCGCGGTAGAGCAGCGGCTCGTGGGCGAGCAGGCCCAGCCGCGAGCGGACGGCGAACGCGCGCGCGGGCAGCGACTCGCCGAACAGCGCCACCTCGCCGGCGTGGGGGCGCAGCAGCGCGGCGAGGATCCGCAGCAGCGTCGACTTGCCCGCGCCGTTGCGCCCCAGCACCGCCAGCGTCGCGCCCTCCGGGACGGTGAGCGTCAGGTCGCGCAGCGCGGTCCGCTCGCCGAAGTAGCGAGACAGGCCGCGCAGCTCAATGGCCGGGGGTGGGCTCACCGCGCCCGCGCTGCAACGTCGCGACGACGTGCTCGAGCGTCGGCGCGATCGCCGGGAACAGCTCCCCGATCGACCGCGGGTTGCCGGGGAAGTTGATGATCAGCGTCTGCCCGGTGATGCCGGAGACCCCGCGGGTGAGGATGCCCATCGGCGTGTGCTTGACCGCCTCCGCGCGCAGCGCCTCCGCAAATCCCGGAGCATCGCGGTCGATCACCGCGCGGGTCGCCTCCGGGGTCACGTCATCGTCGGTCAAGCCGGTCCCGCCGGTCGTGAAGATCAGCGACGCGCCGGCCGCGGCCTGGGCGCGCAGCCAGTCCTCGATCGCGGCGCGGTCGTCGGCGACGACGTCGCGGGCGACGATCCGGGCGCCCACCGCCTCGGCGTGCCGCGCAAGCTCGGCGCCGGAGCGGTCCTCTGAGTCGCCGGCGGCCACCGAGGAGGAGACGGTGAGGATGGCGGTCTTCATCGCGACGTGAGCATAGGGTTCCACCGCCGCCGCGAGATCCGCCGGCCCGCGGGCGGTCGCGGGGTTCTCGACGGCCCGTGACGTGGTGGATTCTGCCTGAATCGCTACATTCCACCATGATGGCGCTCAACATCAAGGATCCAGAGACCGATCGACTCGCCCGCGCGCTGGCGGCCGCGACCGGAGAGTCGCTCACGACCGCTGTCGCCATCGCCCTACGCGAGCGACTGGAGCGCGTCGATGCCGTCCCACGCGCCGGCGACCTCGTCAGCGAGCTTGAGGCGATCGCGCTGCGCTGCGCCGCCCTCCCGGTGCTCGACGATCGTCCCGAAGAGGCGATCCTGGGGTGGGATGAGCACGGGCTGCCGAGCTGATGGTGATCGACACCTCCGCGCTGGTGGCGATCCTGTTCGATGAGCCGGAGCGTCCCCGGTTCATCGCCGCGATCGCCGCCGACCCAAGGCGGCTGATGTCGGCCGTCACGCTCGTGGAGTGCGCGCTCGTCGTCGAGGCCCGTCGCGGCGAGCCGGCGGGGCGCGAGCTTGACCTGCTGATGCACCGGGCCGCGGTCAACGTGGTGGCACTCGACGGGCATCAGGCCGAGGCCGCGCGGGTCGCCTGGCGCCGCTACGGCAAAGGCCGGCACCCGGCGGCGCTGAACTTCGGTGACCTGTTCTCCTACGCGCTGGCCCGAACCGCCGCAGAGCCGCTGCTGTTCAAGGGCGAGGACTTCGCGCGCACCGACGTCGCCGTGGCGGTCTGATCAGACCCTCCGTGCTCACCTGGCTCGGATGCAACTTGGTAGCGGAATCCGCTACCGGGATGCCTCCGGGTCCGTACGCCGCCACTGACCCGAGCGCCCACCGGACTTCTCCAGCAGCGCCACCGAGACGATCTCGGCCCCCCGCTGCACGCCCTTGACCATGTCATAGACGGTGAGCGCGGCGACCGAGGCGGCGGTCAGCGCCTCCATCTCGACCCCGGTGGGACCCGTGGTGCGCGCCTCGGCGGTGAGGGTGATCTCACCGGCCTCGGCGTCGATCGTGCCCTCGACGCCGAGGTAGGAGAGCGCGAGCGGATGGCACAGCGGGATCAGCTCCGCGGTGCGCTTGCCGGCCAGGATGCCGGCGATCCGGGCCACGCCGATGACGTCGCCCTTGGGGGTGTCGCCGGCCTGCACGCGGGCCGCGGTCTGCGGCGAGACGCGCACGATCGCGCGGGCCAGCGCGCGGCGCTCGGTGGCCGGCTTGTCGCCGACGTCGACCATGCGGGCGCGCCCGGCGGCGTCGAGATGGGTGAGAGGCGAGTCGGGAGGCTGAGGCGGGTCGGCGCCGCTCACGCCGGGGCGTGCGCGTGCTGGGCCGCCTCGATCAGCGCCCTGACGCCGGCGACGTCGCCCTCGCGCAGCAGCTCGATCGGGTCCGGATCGCCGTTGACGATGTTCTCGAAGAACTCCTTGCGATCCTGGTAGGTGGGCAGCGTGCCCTTGGCCCAGCCACGGACGTCGTTGAGCATCACCGCCAGCGTCGCGTAGGGCTCGCCGAACATCTCGGCGATCTGGCGCTTCATCCGCTTGGCGAGGGCCGGCGAGGCGCCGGCGGTGGAGATCGCCACCGCGAGCGGGCCGGTGCGCACGATCGCGGGCAGGATGAAGTTGCACAGCGGCGGCACGTCGACGACGTTGACGAGCATCGCCCGGCGCTCGGCGTCGTCGTAGACCGCGATGTTGACGTCGGTGTCGTCGGTGGCGGCGATCGCGATCAGGCAGCCGTCCAGGTCAGGCGCCTGGTACTCACGCGCGACCCAGGTGATCGACCCCTCGTCGGCGAGCTGTGCGAGCGCGGGATGCGCCTCGGGCGCCACGAGCGTCACGTCGGCGCCGCAGGCGAGCAGACCCTCGACCTTCTCCAGCCCGATGTCACCGCCGCCGACGACCAGGCAGCGGCGGCCGTCGAGCTTGAGGCACGCGATGTAGAACGGCGTGTCGAGCATCCCCTGCACGCACGACTGGTCGCAGATCCCCTTGCGGAACTGGCAGACGCATTCCTTGCCGGCGTAGGCCTGAGCGGGCACACCTGGAGCGTAGCTTGTGGGCCGCGGCGGCTCGCCGGGTCGCCCCCCGGCCGGGCGGTTCGCCGGGCCGCCCGCCAGCTGCGCTGCGACGGCGTCAGGCGGGGCGGGCGATCGCCAGCGCCCGCGCGCGCTCGACGAGCGCGTCGGCGAGCCGCTGGGCCAGCCCACTGGTGAGCTCGGCGTCGACGAGCAGCAGCGACGGGATCGTCGCGCTCTGCCCGAGCTCGATCACGCCGATGCCGAGCACCGTCTCAGACCCGTCGACGACGGCGCCGGCGCACAGCACCAGGCGGACCGCGGGATCGGATCGGACCAGGCGCGCGAGCTCGAGCTCATCGCAGAGCAACCCGGCTTTGAGCGCGAGCGTGCGCAGGCTCTCGAAGTCACGCACGCGCACCGCACGCAGCGTCACCCGCGGGCCATGCGCGAGCGCGACCGAGACGGGGTCGATGTCCCGTGGGCTCAGCTCGACGCTCATTCCTACAGCCTAGTCCTCATGCCTTTAGGCCCCGGTTATGCCCCGGGCGCGGCGGATCGCGTCCAGCCGCTCGCGCAGCTGCGCCTCGGCGTCGTCGGGCTCATAGAAGCGCTCGCCGATCGCCCGCGCGGGCATCAGCTCCTGGGGAGAGACGTGGCCCGGACGGGCGTGGGGGTAGTCATAGTCGCCGTCGCTGCGCACCGATGAGCGCAGGTACGCCGGCGGGGCGGCGGCGCCGCGCTCGCGAATGTGGTCGCGGGCGGCGGAGACGGCGCGCTTGGCGGCATCGGACTTGGGCGCCAGCGACAGGTAGATCGCGGTCTGGGCGAGCGCGAACTGGGCCTCGGGCAGGCCGACGTGCTCCACGGCGGCCGCCGCGGCGGTGGCGAGGGTGAGCGCCTGGGGATCGGCGTTGCCGATGTCCTCGGACGCGAGGATCACCATCCGGCGCACGATGAACCGCGGATCCTCGCCGCCCTCGAGCATCACCGCCAGGTAGTACAGCGAGGCGTCGGGGTCTGAGCCGCGCGTCGCCTTGATCCAGGCCGAGATCGTGTCGTAGTGGTTGTCGGCCTGGCGGTCGTACTGGATCGCGCGGCGCTGCATCGCATCCTCGGCGTGCTGGAGGGTGACCGGAGCGTCAGCGTCCTCTCCCCCGGCGCCCTCGCAGGCGAGCTGCAGCGCGTTGAGCGCCGAGCGCGCGTCGCCCTCGGAGCGCTGCGCCAGGAAGTCCAGCGCCTCCTCGGCCACGCGGCCGGGCGCGCCGCAGTGGCCGCGGTCGATCGCCCGGTCCAGCAGCGCCCGCACGTCGTCGGGGCCCAGCGCCTCCAGCTCATACAGGTGCGTGCGGGAGATGAGCGCCGAGTTGACGCTGAAGTACGGGTTCTCGGTGGTGGCACCGATCAGCGTCACCAGCCCGTCCTCCACCGCGGGCAGCAGCGCGTCCTGCTGGGCCTTGTTGAAGCGGTGGATCTCGTCGAGGAAGAACACCGTCCGCCGTCCCGTGCCCTGCAGGCGCTCGCGGGCGCGCGCGAGCACGGCCCGCACCTCGGCGCGCCCCGCCTCCACCGCGCTCTCCTCCTCAAACGCCGCGTCGGAGGCATGGGCGACCAGGCGGGCGAGCGTCGTCTTGCCCGAGCCCGGCGGGCCGTGGAGGATCATCGAGTGCGGTCGGCCCTCGTCGATCGCGCGGCGCAGCGCCGAGCCGTGGGCCAGCAGCTGGGTCTGGCCGACGAGCTCGTCGAGGGCGGTGGGACGCATCAGGGTGGCCAGCGGGACGTCCTGGGCGGCCGAGCCCGAATCGGTGCTCGGCCCGGTCCCGGGGTGGGTGCCGGCCGCGGCGCGCGGCGGGGCGCCGCCGGGCGGCGCCGACGTCTCCTCGTTGCCGAACAGCTGCTCCATGCGCGCAGTATGGAGCGCGGGCCGGACCCGGCCGGCACGCGGAGGTCGCCCGACCGCGCGGGGGATGTGAGGCGCGGCCGTCAGCCCGCCAGGATCGCGCGCGCGGCCTCGTGGAGCAGGCCGTTGGTGGCCAGCCCACTGGCGCCCGCGGCGGTGACCGTGCCGGAGAAGTCGGTGAAGCGCCCGCCGGCCTCGGTGACGATGACCAGCGGCGCCGCGAGGTCCCACAGCGACACGCCGGGATCGGTGGCGATCTCGGCGACGCCCTCGGCGACGAGCATGTACTGCCAGAAGTCGCCGTACCCGCGCGACCGCCACACCCGCTCGCTGAGCGCGAGCAGGTTCCCCAGGCGGTCGTGCTCGCGCCACTCCTCAAAGCCCCCGAAGCACAGCTGGGCGTCCGCCAGCTCCCGCACGCCCGACACGACCAATGGCTGGGTGCCCGTGACGCCGGTGCCGCTGGTGAACGCGCCCTCGCCGCGGGCGGCCCACCAGCGCCGGCCGAGCGCCGGCGCCGAGGCGACCCCGACGGTCATCTCCCCGTGGTCCTCGAGCGCGAGCAGCGTCGCCCAGACCGGCATCCCCCGCACATAGCCCTTGGTGCCGTCAATCGGATCGACGATCCAGCGTCGTCCGTTCGCCGGCACGCCACCGGAGCCGTACTCCTCGCCGACGATCGCGTCCCCCGACCGGCGGGTCCCCAGACGCTCGCGCAGTGCCTGCTCGACGTCGCGGTCGGCCTCGCTGACCGGCGTCAGGTCGGGCTTGGTGTCGACCACCAGATCGGCGGCCCGAAACCGTTTCATGGTGATCACGTCGGCGACGTCGACGAGCTCGAGGGCGAGCGCCAGATCCTCGGCGGCGGACACGGCGCGCATCCTACGCGGGAGTCCGAGGGCTAGGCTCGGCGAGGTGCCCGCCACCGACGACCTTCAGCGCGAGACCGTGGCGCTGCTCCAGCGGCTGATTCGCTTCAACACGGTCAACCCGCCCGGCAACGAGCGCCCCGCGATCGAGCACCTGCAGCGCCTCTGCCACGCGGCCGGCTTTCGGTGCCAGGTCCTCGCCGACGACCCCGAGCGTCCCAACCTCGTGGCGACGCTGGGCGATCCCGGCGACGGCGGACCGGTTCTGTGCCTGCTCGGCCACGTCGACACCGTGCTCGCCGACCCCGGGGCGTGGCGGCACGACCCGTGGTCCGGGGACCTCGCCGACGGCTTCCTGTGGGGCCGGGGGGCGCTGGACATGAAGGATCAGGTGGCCGCCGAGGCGGTTGCCGGGATCGCGCGAGCCCGCGGCGGCTGGCGCCCGGCGCGGGGTGCGCTGAAGCTCGTGTTCGTCTCCGACGAGGAGACCGGTGGCGACGTCGGCGCCCGCTGGCTGTGCGAGCGCCATCCCGACGCGGTCCGCTGCGACATGCTGCTCAACGAGGGCGCCGGCGAGGTGTTTGAGTACGAGGGACAGCGCCGCTACGGCGTCTGCTGTGCCGAGAAGGGGATCTTTCGCTTCACGATCACCGCGCACGGCGAGGCCGGCCACGCCTCGATGCCGACGGTCGGCGACAACGCGCTGCTCAAGCTGGCGCCGGTGCTCGCCGCGCTCGCCGACCCGCCTGAGGGCTTTGACGTCACCGAGGCGCCTGCGGCGCTCCTGCGCGGACTGAGCCTCGACCCCGACGATCCCGGCGGCTCGCTGCGCACGATCCGCGCGACCGACCCCGCCCTGCACACGCTGCTGGCCCCGATGTTCGGCGTCACGCTCACCCCGACGATGGCGTCGGCGTCGGAGAAGATGAACGTGATCCCGTCCCGGGCGCAGATCCGCGTCGACTGCCGGGTGCCGCCGGGGCTCGGGGAGGACGCCGCGCGCCGGCGGATCGAGCAGGTCCTGGGCCTGAGCGGCGATGGGACTTCGGAGCTGTCGATCGCCTTCACCGAGCGCACCCAGGGCAACGCCTCACCGGCGACTGGCGAGCTGATGAGCTTCATCGAGCGCTGGATCCCCGAGCACGATCCCGGCGCGAGCGCGATCCCGCTCATCCTTCCGGGGTTCTCTGACTCCAAGTGGTTTCGCGACGCCTTCCCGGACTGCGTCGCCTACGGCTTCTTCCCCCAGCGCCACATGACGCTGCTCGACGCCGCGCCGCTGATGCACAACGCCGACGAGCGGATCGACGTGCGAGACCTCGGCTTCGCCGCGGGGTTCTACTTCGACCTGATCGGCGCGCTGCTGGGCTGAGGGAGACGGGCCGCCTCGCCGCTCGACAGCGTCCGGGTCGACCGTGGCAGGAGCGCCAGCACGAGCATGACCGCCGCCACGCCGGCGCCGGCGCCCAGGACCGCCCGCGCCCCCAGCGCGTCAGCCAGCGGCCCCGCGATCGCGAACCCGAGCGGCAGCAGCGCGAGCGACCCCATCCAGTCATAGGAGCTCACCCGCGACAGCGCTTCGGGCGGGATGTGACGGACCAGCGCGGTCTCCCACCACACCTCAAACAGCGAGAAGCTGGCCCCGGCGCAGAACGCCAGCACGCCGACGACGGCCAGCGGCGCGCCGAGCGCGAAGGCGATCGACTGCGCGGGCCAGAACAGGGTCAGCAGCAGGCCCAGGGCGAGCGGGTGCGCCGGTCGCCAGCGGATGCCGACGAGCGCGCCGAGCACCGCGCCGCCACCGGCGACGCTCTCAAGCACCCCGAACACGCTGGCGGCGCCGTACACCGTTCGGGCGATACCCGGCGCCAGCGCGTACCACTGGGCGTAGGCGCACAGCACCGCGACGGTGAAGGCGGCAATCGTCGCCCACACCCACGTGCGCGAGCGCACCTCGCGCCATCCGGCGCGCAGGTCACGGGTGACCGACTGGCGAACCGGCTCATCGCCCCGCGGGCGGCCGTGCACGCCGGCCAGGAGCGCGGCACTGACCACGAACGTCGCGGCGTCGACGACGAACGCGGCACCCGCGCCGACCGTCACCACCAAGGCGGCGCCCAGCGCCGGGCCGACGAGGATCGCCAGGTTGGCGGTCACCGATGACAGCGCCCGCGCCTCCTGGGCGAGCTCGTCGGGGATCGTCTGGGGCAGCAGGCCGGTGTAGGCGGGCTGAAAGAACGCCCGAGCGGCTCCGAACGCGGCTTCGATCACGATCATCTCGGTCACGCTCGGACGGCCGGTGAGGATCAGCACCGCCAAGCCGGCGTGCAGCAGCGCCCGGCCCAGGTCGGCGGCGATCATCAGCCGCTGCCGCGGCAGACGGTCGGCGAATACCCCGCCGAACAGGATCAGCGCGATCAGCGGCAGCGACTGGGCGGCGAGCACGACTCCCAGATCGGTCGCCGACCGGAAGCGCTCGGTGATGTACAGCGCCAGGGCGACGATCACCACCTGGTCGCCGACCGCGCTGGCCGACTGGCCCAGGAACAGATTTCGAAAATCGCGATGGCGCAGGACGCGCAGGTACGAACTCACAGCTCACCTTCATCTGATAACTAGAGTAGAGGTTAGTAACCTGACCTATAGTTATCTCGGTGTCCGAGCTTGTCGGTCGTCAGAAAGAGCAGGCGCAGCTCACCGCCCAGCTTGACGAGGTGCGCCGAACGAGAGCAGCCCGCTTCGTCTGGCTACGCGGGCGGCGGCGCGTGGGCAAGTCACGTCTCGTGCAGGAGTTCTGCGACTCCACCGGCCTGCCGTACTGCTTCTACCAGGCGATTCAGCGACCCCGCGACGAAGCGCTGGCCGAGTTTGGCGAGGCAGTCGCCGAGTCAGGGCTCCCGTCTGCGGCGACGTTTGCCGACGCCACGTTCGGAGCGTGGCCGACCGCCCTGCGCGCAGCGTGCGCGGGAGCCACGCAGGACCGACCGGCGGTCGTGGTCATCGACGAGCTGCCCTACCTCACCGAGCATGACCCGGGCTTTGCCTCCGACCTTCAGAAAGCCTGGGACCGCAGCCTTGAACGGATGCCGGTGCTGCTGATCTGCATCGGCAGTGACGTGCGAATGATGGAAGAGCTCGTCGGAGAGCACTCGCCGCTGCACGGCCGCCCGACCCTCGAGCTGCCACTGCGCCCGCTGTCGGTGTCAGCCGTCGCGAAGATCACCGGCGCCCCTGACAGCAGCGCTGCGATCGACCGGTACCTCATCGTGGGGGGGTTCCCGCTGCTGGCGGCGCGCTGGCCGTCGAACGCCTCGATGGAGGACTTCCTCCGACAGGCGTTGGTCGACGACCACCCGTTCGTGACGACCGCGCTTCGGATCATGGCCTCTGAGTTCCGGCGCGATCTCAACGCTCAGCGAGTCATCGAGGCGATCGGACACGGAGAAGTGGTCCGAGCGCGGATCGAGAGCCGGTCGGGGGTGAAGAGCAACACCCTGGATGAGGCGCTGAGGGTGCTGACCGACGCCAAGCTGATGGTCGAGCGCCACACGCCGTATGCCGTGCCCCCCGGTAGGAAGTTCGCCCGCTTCACGATCGTCGACCCATACCTGCGCTTCTGGTTGCGGTTCATCGGCCCTCACGTAGCCGAGATAGCGCGCGGCCGCGGCGACCTGACTGCGGACCGGATCCTGCGTGACTGGAATTCATACCGAGGCGGCGCCGTCGAGCCGCTGATCCGGACCAGCTTGGAGCGGCGACTGGTCGAGCCTGAGGTCAGTGCGGCGGCCGGCAATGCCGCCTTCGTCGGCTCGTACTGGACCCGCGGCAACTCGGTCGAGGTCGATCTCGTCGGAGGCGATGCGCTTGCGCCGACCGAGATCGCGTTCGTGGGCTCCATCAAGTGGCACGAGGACGAGCTGTTCACGAGGTCTGAGCGCCAAGCGCTGGTCGAGCATCGCGCCGCGGTGCCAGGCGCAGCCGACGCCCGGTTGGTCATCGTCAGCCGAACCGGAGTCGAGCCTGATGTGACCGCCGACCTCGTGTTCGGCCCCGACGACATCGTCGGGGCCTGGGGCTGAAAAGCGGGGCCAATAGACTCGCGCCATGTCCACGACGGTGACCACGCGCCTGGATCCGGAGATCTTCCGGCTGCCGGTGCAGCGCATCCGCGACGGCTACTACTCCGACGCCTACTTCGTGCTCACCAAGCAGCTGCTGGAGGACGAGGGCGAGCATCCGCACGTGACGATGCAGGTCTTCCAGAAGCAGGAGTCGGTGCTCGGCGGCATCGACGAGGCGATCGCGGTGCTCAAGCTGTGCGCCGGACGCTCGATCGACGGCGAGTGGGTGCCGGGCTGGGACGAGCTGACGGTGCACGCCCTGCACGAGGGCGCGTCGATCTCCCCGCGTGAGACGGTGATGACGATCGAGGGCGACTACTCGCTGTTCGCCCACCTGGAGACCGTCTATCTCGGTTCGCTGGCGCGCCGGTCGCTGATCATGCGCAACGTCGACGAGGTCGTCCGGGCGGCGCGCGGCAAGCAGATCATCTACTTCCCCGCTCGCCACGACCACTGGCTGGTGCAGACCGGCGACGGCTGGAGCGCGCACGTCGCGGGGGCGATCGGCGTATCCACCGACGCCCAGGCGTCGTGGTGGGGCGGCCGGGGCGTGGGCACGGTCCCCCATGGGCTGATCGCGGCCTACGGCGGCGACACCGTGCGCGCGGCGACCAAGTTCGCTGAACACTTCCACGGCCAGATGAACATCACGGTGCTCGTCGACTTCGAGAACGACTCCGTCGCGACCGCGCTGGCGGTCGCGCAGGCGCTCGGTCCCAAGCTGTGGGGCGTGCGGCTGGACACCTCCGACATGCTCGTCGACCGGGCGCTGATCGACGAGATGGGCGGCTTCAAGCCGACCGGCGTCAACCCGCGGCTGGTGGAGAAGGTGCGAGGCGCGCTGGACGGCGCCGGCTTCACCGACGTCAAGATCGTCGTCAGCGGCGGCTTCAACGCCGACCGGATCCGGGAGTTCGAGGCCGGGGGCGTGCCGGTCGACGCCTACGGGGTCGGCTCGTCGCTGATCCGCGGGCAGAACGACTTCACCGCCGACATCGTGCTGCGCGAGGGCCGTCCGTGCGCCAAGGTCGGCCGCGGCTACGCCCCCAACCCGCGGCTGCAGCGCGTCCAATGAACGCCTGAGCACTGCGCGGTTTTAGGGATCCTCGGCGGCGGCCGATGATGGATCACAGTGCCCCTCGGATTTCCGTTTGCCGCGATCACCCAGACGGTCGCCACCTCGACGACAAGCGCCGTGCCACCGGGCAAGATCGTCACCTCCTCGAGCTTTGCCTCCGAGCTGCAGCAGTGGCTGCCGCTCGCGCTCATGGCGGCCCTGCTGCTCATCCTGGTGTTCATCGCCAAGCGCAGCGTGCCGCGCACCAAGCCGGCGACGATCCGCCCCGAGCAGGTTCCCCCGATCGCCTGGGGGGACATCGCGGGCGTCGACGAGGCCAAGGCGGAGCTGCGCGAGGTCGTCGACTACCTGCGCCACCCCAAGCGCTTTGCCCGGGTGGGGGCGACCGTTCCGACCGGGATCCTGCTCCACGGGCCGCCCGGAACCGGCAAGACGCTGCTGGCCAAGGCGGTGGCCCACGAGTCCGGCGCGGTCTTCTTCGCCCAGTCGGCCTCGTCGTTTGTGGAGATGTTCGCCGGGCTGGGCTCGGCCCGGATCCGGCGGCTGTTCAAGAGCGCGCGCAAGCACGCTCCGGCGATCGTGTTCATCGACGAGCTCGACGCCGTCGGCGGCTCGCGGGGCACCGACAACCGCGAGTACGACCAGACCCTCAACCAGCTGCTGGTCGAGATGGACGGCTTCGGCTCCACCGACGACGTGGTCGTCATCGCCGCTTCCAACCTGCTGGAGAAGCTCGATCCGGCCCTGCTGCGTCCCGGCCGCTTCGATCGCCAGATCTTCGTCTCCCCGCCCGACGTCGCCGGCCGTGAGCGGATCCTCGAGGTCCACACGCGCCGCAAGCCGATGGCCGACGACATCGACTTCGAGCTGCTCGCCCGCCAGACCGCCGGCCTGACCGGCGCCGACCTGGAGAACATCTGCAACGAGGCGGCGATCAACTGCGTGCGCCGCGGCGAGATGCGCATCGCGATGGTCGACTTCGACCACGCGCTGGAGCGCGTGATGGCGGGCATGCAGTCGCGCCGGCGCCTGTCCGATCACGAGCGCCGGGTGGTCGCCTACCACGAGGCCGGACACGCCGTCTGCGCCGAGCTGCTGCCGTCGGTCGACCCCGTGCACCGGATCTCGATCATCCCCCGCGGGCGCGCCCTGGGCTACACGCTCAACCTCCCCGAGGAGGACCGCTACCTCAAGACCCGCGAGGAGCTGATCGACATGATGACGATGCTGCTGGGCGGTCGGGCCGCCGAGGACCTGGCGATCGGCTCGATCACCAACGGCGCCGCCGACGACCTGGGGCGGGTCACCCAGATCGCCTTCTCGATGGTCCACGAATACGCGATGGGCACCGGCATCACCTCGATGCGCGTCAACGGCCCCGAGCTGTCAGAGGCGATGCGCCGCGTCATCGACGACGAGGTGCACGAGCTCGCCGACGAGGCGATGCGGGGCGCGCTGGAGCTGCTCTCGGCCCACCGCAGCCAGCTGGAGGCGCTCGCCGCCAAGCTGCTGGCCCAGGAGTCGCTCGAGCGCGCCGACATCGACGAGGTGATGGCGGGCGTACCGCGCGCCCGGCCCGACCGGCGGCCCGGCGCCCAGCTCGGGATCGCCGCGGTGAAGGGCTGGACCGGGCCGGCAAAACCCCCGAGCTGACCGGCCGCCGACGGCGGGCGATATCGTGGCCCGCGATGCTGACCGCGATCGATCATGTGGGTGTGGCCGTGGCCTCGATCGACGAGGCGCTGCCGCTGTACCGCGACGGGCTCGGGATGACGCTCGTCCATCGGGAGACGGTCGCCGAGCAGGGCGTCGACGCGGCGCTGCTCGATGTCGGCGACAGCCACGTCGAGCTCGTGGCGCCGCTCTCGTCCGAGACCCCGGTCGGCCGGTTCCTGGCCGCGCGGGGATCGGGGCTGCATCACGTCGCCTATCGGGTGACGTCGATCGAGGATGCGCTGGCGGGCTGTCAGGCGGCCGGCCTGCGCCTCATCGACGAGACGCCGCGCACCGGCATCCGCGGGTCGCGCGTGGCCTTCCTGCACCCCCGGGCCACCGGCGGGGTGCTGACCGAGATCGTCCAGCCGAAAGGACATTGACGCGATGAGCGATGACGGCAAGCCCCAGAAGATCAACATCGGCTTCCTCGGGGGGCAGGTGCTCGGCGCCCGCGTGAAGCCCGACGAGCTGGCCAAGCTGCGCGCCGCGCTGGAGGCCGGCGGCTGGCACGATGTCGTCGCCGAGGACGGGACGGTCGCGGTGGACCTCAGCAAGGTCGTCTACGTGCTCCTCGACACCGAGGGGCATCGGGTCGGCTTCGGCACCTGAGCGGCCGCGGCTCGCGCGACGCGCGCTGAGTGCGATCGTCCCTAGCGCGCGAACAGGGTCGAGAGCACGACCTCGGTCACCGTCCGGACCACGCCCGGACTGGCGCGGATCCGCTCCAATGCCAGCTCCAGCGCCTTGGTGTCCCGGGCCATGACGTGCAGCAGCGCGCTGGCCTCGCCCGCCACCGTGTGCGCCGACAGGACGCCGGGCTCGGCCTGCACCGCGCGCTTGATCTCGCCCGCCGACATGTCGCCGTCGCAGTAGAGATCGACGAACGCCTCGGCATGCCAGCCGAACGCCTCCGGCTCGACGATCGCGGTGTAGCCGAGCAGGATGCCGTCGCGCTCGAGCCGGTCGACACGACGCTTCACCGCCGGTGCCGACAGGTGCACGTGGCGGCCGATGTCCTGGTAGGAGCGCCGGGCGTTCTCGCGCAGCAGCGCGACGATGGTCTGGTCGACGTCGTCCATGACTGGGTACGCGGCCACCGATTCGCACTTTAACTGACCGTCGATCGCGCCCGCGACGCTCCTACAGTCTGTCAGCCGTGTCGCTCACCGATCTTGACCGCCGGCTGCTGATCGCCGCTCGCACCCGGGGCCACTCCCCGGGACGCGATCGGGCGGTCGCGGCGTTCTCCCGGTGCGGCGAGCATGCCGCCTGCTGGCTGGCGCTGGGCGCCGCCGGAGCGCTCATCGACCGCGGACGGCGGGCGCGGTGGCTGCGGGGCGCGCGGGCGGTGGCACTCGCCTACGGCGCCAACACGATCGTCAAGCTCATCGTGCGCCGTCCCCGGCCGTCGCTGGACGGGCTGCCGGCGCTCACCCCCACCGCGACCGGGCTGTCGTTTCCCAGCGCGCATGCGACGACCGCGTTCACCGCCGCACGCGTCTACCGCGGCCTGCTGCCCGCCGCGCCGCTGTACGCGGGGGCGGTGGCGTTCGCGGCCAGCCGCGCCTACCTGGGCGTGCACTATCCATCCGATGTGGTCGCGGGCGCGATCGTGGGAACGGTGGCGCCGTGGCGATGAGGTTTGTGGGGAGGGTCGCGCCGTGGCGATGAAGGTCGGAATCGTGGGCATGCCCAACGCCGGCAAGTCCTCGCTGTTCACCGCGCTGACCGGGGTCGCCGCCGAGGCGGCCAACTACCCGTTCACCACGATCGAGCCCAACGTGGCGATCGTCCCGGTGCAGGACGAGCGCCTGGAGCAGGTGGCCGACATCGTGCGCGCCTCCAAGCTCGTGTGGGACACGATCGCGTTTCATGACATCGCCGGGCTGGTCGCGGGAGCACACCGCGGCGAGGGTCTGGGCAACCAGTTCCTGGCCAACATCCGCGAGACCGACGCGATCGTCCACGTCGTGCGCGCCCACGGCGACGACAACGTCGTTCACCCCGAGGGGCGGGTCGACCCGGGCGCCGACATCGAGACGATCGAGACCGAGCTGATCTACGCCGACCTGGAGCAGGCCGAGCGGCGGCTGGAGCGGGTGGTGCGGGTCGCCCGCGGCGGCGAGCGCCACGCGATCGCCGAGGAGCAGTGGCTGCGGGAGGTGATCGCGGCGCTGCAGGCCGGCCGGCCCGCGCGCACCGTCGCGCCCCCGGCCGAGGCGCTGGACGCGATGGCGCTGCTGTCGCCGCTCACCGCCAAGCCGGTGCTGTTCGTGGTCAACGTCGACGAGGGCTCAGACGTGGTCCCGGCGGCGATCGCCGACCACGCCGCCGCGGTCGGCGCCGGGGTGGTCGCGGTCTCGGCGCGGCTGGAGGCCGAGCTCTCAGAGCTGACCGACGAGGAGGCGGCGGCGATGCGCGAGGACCTGGGGTTGAGCGAATCCTCGCTGCAGACGGTCGTGCGCGGCGCGTTCTCGCTGCTGGACCTGGTGGCGTTCTTCACCGCCGGGGAGGACAAGCCCGCGCAGTCCTGGCACCTGCGCCGCGGCCTGTCGGTCTGGCACGCCGCCGGTCAGATCCACTCCGACATCCAGAAGGGGTTCGTCCGCGCCGAGGTCGTCGGCTGGGAGGCGCTGCGCGACGCCGGGGGCTACGCGGGCGCGCGGGACCGCGGCACGCTGCGACTCGAGGGGCGGGATTACACCGTGGCCGATGGCGACGTGATCACCGTCAAGTTCACGCCCTGAAACGGCCCAGATCCTGCACCGAAAATCGGCGAGACGGCTTCAGACGGTTGTGATTTTAGACACGTGGATAGTGCGGTTCGGAACAAGGTCGGCGACCATACGTGCCATGAACCGCTCCACATCCCAATCACGGATCCTGCTGCTCGCCGGCAAGCGGTCGTCTCCCGCGGCCGGCCAGGTCGACGGGATCAAGATCAAGCGCTACCGCCTGGCCCGGGCGCACCTGGATGGACGGGCAGCTCCGGCTCAGAGCTCGGCCAGCGAGTCCGCTGCGTCGAGCCGCTCGGCGAGTCTCGTCATCCCGTAGCGGCGCACGGCGCGAGCGCCGGCGTCGAGGTCGGTCTCCCGGTCCGCCGGGAGCTCGACCTCGGTCGGGCGCAGCGTGGCGATCTCGCGGAACGCGCGCAGCCGGTCGGCGTGCTCGGTGAGGGCGGCCGCGATCTTCGGGCGCTCCTGCCTGGCGTGCGCGATGCAGCCCTCCAGCGAGCCGTGGGCGCGCAGCAGCTCGGCGGCGGTCTTGGGACCGATTCCCGGCGCTCCGGGCAGTCCGTCTGAGGGATCGCCGCGCAGGGCGATGAAGTCCGGCACCAGCTCGGGGCCGACCCCGTAGCGGGTGCGCACCTCGGCGGGGTCGACGGTCTCAAAGCCCCTGGCGCCCTGCTTGAGGTAGACGACGCTGACCGCATCGGTGGCGCACTGGTACATGTCGCGGTCGCCGGTCATCAGCAGCGCCCGGCCGCCGGCGGCCTGCTCGGCGACGGCCAGCGCCCCGAGCAGGTCGTCGGCCTCCAGATCGGCCGAGGTGAGGCTGGTCCAGCCGAACGCCTCCACCAGCTCGGGCGCGCGCTCGAACTGCCACTGCAGCGCGTCGGGAACCGGCGGGCGGGCGGCGTGGTAGCCGGGGTACAGCTCGGTGCGGTACGCGGCGGCCTCGGCGCCCCAGCAGACGACGATCGCCCGGGGCGTGACGTCGGCGGCGATCCGCAGGATCAGGTTGACCGCGCCCAGCAGCGCGTTGACCGGGTGATCGTCGGCGTCGGTGATCGAGTCCGGGAGCGCGAAGAACGACCGGTACAGGACGAACGGGCCGTCGATGGCCAGCAGCGGGGCGGACACGGTCGCGGGGCCGGACACCGCGCGAGCCTACCGCCTCGGCCGCCCCGCGACGGTTGCGATAAAAGGGGTCTGGGAGACCCCTTTTATCGCAAGCGCGTGCGCCAGCTCAGCTCGGCTCAGCCGACGGTGAAGGTGGCGTTGGTCGACAGCAGCCCGAACGCCGACTGCAACTGGGCGCCGGTCACCGTCGTGGACCCCCGCGTGCCGATCACCTGCGCCTTGACGACCCGCGGTGAGACGCCGCGCTCGGTGACCACGATGCGCTTCAGCGTGCCCTTGACGAGTGACCCGAGCTTGCGGGTGGCCGCGGCCAGGCTCATCGAGACGTGCCACGCGTGATCGGGGTTGCCGGCGGCGCCGTCGTAGGGATCGGGTACGCCCACCAGCCACGGCTCGGGCGCAGACCCCGGCCACACGTTCTGGATCGACTCGGTGTAGCCGCCCGAGCTGGCGAAGAAGTAGGTGATCGCCGGGCGCCCGGCGTAGGTGACGATCTGGCCGGCGGTGGCCGCCACCGCGGCGTTGGTCGTGGCGGTCTCGGCACGCACGCCGCCGTACGCCTGCGAGCGGGTGTCGGCATAGAGGTCATAGCCGGCGCCCCCGACCGTGGTCGTGATCGCGTAGGTGCGGGCGGCGATCGCCTGTGCCTCGAGCGCCGCCGGCTCCCAGCTGGAGGGCATCTCGGCGGCGACGACGCCGCGGACGTACGCGTCGAGACCGATCGCGTCGACCGTCTGGACCCCGCCATCGGAGTCGGCGCTGAATATCAGCGAGCCGCGGTAGACGCCGGTGGCGGTGTGCAGGGGAGCTCGGCCGGTGACCATCAGCGGGCCGGGCAGGGTGGCGACCGTGTGACCGTTCGACGCGTTGGCAATCGTCAGGCCCGTCCCGACTCCCGTCGCGGTCACCGTGTAGCTCTCCGACCTCGACAGGCGACGGCGACGGCGCCCGGCGGCGATGGCGCCCCGCGATGACGCAAGGCCGGCGGCGGTGGCGCCGCTGAACGACGCGCGCCCGTCGGCGATCAGCACGCGGACGATCCGGTCGGGGTCGGTATGGCCGATCGCGGTGCCGGAGTAGTAGTGGCTGAGGATCGTGGCGTCGTCGGCGCCGTGTAGCGCATAGCCCTCGGCGCCGTACTGGCTCATCCCGACGCCGTGGCCGTCCCCGCCGCCGCGGATGAGCAGCTGCCCCGCGCGCGGTGCGCCGGTCCCGGTGGTTCCGGTGGTTCCGGTCGTTT
>CAZZYU010000012.1:25333-47317 GCA_964658375.1 uncultured Acetobacteraceae bacterium
CCGCCGCTGCCGGTGGTGCCCGCCGTGGAGCCGAGCCCCGCTCCGCCGGTGTGCCCGGCCGCCCGCGCGGTGGGGCCTGGCAGAGCGCCGCACAGCGCGAGCGTGCCGGCCAGCACCGCGGCCATGACCCGCCGGGGCAGCCGCGGACGCCCAGCAGCCGTGAGGTAGGGTGAGGTCATCGTGAGCGCACGCAAGGCGTCAGACGTGTTCGTGGAGTGCCTGGAGGCCGAAGGCGTGGAGTACGTGTTCGGCATCCCCGGTGAGGAGACACTGGATCTGAACGAGTCGTTGTCAGACTCCTCGGTGCAGTTCGTGCCCGTCCGCCACGAGCAGGGTGGAGGCTATATGGCCGACGCCTACGGTCGCCTGACCGGACGGGCCGGGGTGTGCCTGGGGACGCTGGGACCGGGTGCGACGAACCTGGTGACCGCGGTCGCCGACGCGTTCCTGGACCGGGCGCCGCTGGTCGCGCTGACCGGCCAATCCGATCTGGAGCGGATGCACAAGGAGTCACACCAGTACATCGACCTGATCGGCGTGCTGCGCCCAGTCGTGAAATGGAATGCCCGGGTCTCCAGCCCCGAGATCGTGCCGGAGGTCGTGCGCAAGGCGTTCAAGGTCGCCGAGTCAGAGAAGCCGGGCTCGACCCACCTGGAGCTGCCCGAGGACGTGATGTCACGGCCGCTGGACGCCAAGCCGCTTCCGCCCCACGCACCGGTCCAGCCCGAGCCCGCGATGCGCGAGCTCCAGCGCGCCACCGAGCTCATCATGGCCGCCGACCGGCCGGTGATCCTCGCCGGCAACGGCGCGATCCGCACCCACGCCAGCCGCGCGCTGCGCGCGTTCGTGCACACGACGGGGATCCCGGTCGCCGAGACCTTCATGGCCAAGGGGCTGCTCGACTACGAGGACCCACACGCCCTGGGCACCGTCGGCCTGCAGTCGCGCGACTATGAGATGGCGGGCTTTGAGGACGCCGACCTGGTGATCGCCGTCGGCTATGACCTGGTCGAGCACGCCCCCGAGCACTGGAATCCGCGGGCCGACAAGCAGATCGTCGTGATCGACACCGTGCCGGCCGAGATCGACGAGTTCTTCGTGCCCGCGGTCGAGCTCATCGGCGACATCGCCCACGTGCTCGCCCGCCTGGCCGCCGGCGCCAGCCGCCGGCAGGCCGAGCCCCCGGAGTCCGATCGACTGCGCCAGCTCACGCTCGGCGCACTGCGCGACGGCGCGCAGGATGACCACTTCCCGTTGCGCCCGTCGCGGGTGCTGTCAGACCTGCGCCGCGCGCTGGGCCCCAGCGACCTGCTCGTCTCCGACGTCGGGCTGCACAAGCTGTGGATCGGCCGGGTGTTCCCCGCCCACGAGCCGGGGACCGTGCTGATCGCCAACGGCCTCGCCGGCATGGGCTTCGCGCTGCCCACGGCGATCGCGGCCAAGCTCGTGCACCCCGGGCGCAACGTCGTCACCGTCTCGGGCGACGGCGGCTTTCTCATGAACTGCCAGGAGCTCGAGACCGCGGTGCGGCTGAAGACCGCGGTGGTCAACGTGATCTGGGAGAACCAGCAGTTCGGCTCGATCGTCTGGAAGCAGGACAAGAAGTTCGGCCGCCACTTCGGCGTCGACTTCGGTCCCACCGACTTCGTCAAGCTCGCCGAGGCGTTCGGCGCCCCGGCCTGGCGCTGCGCGAGCGCCGACGAGTTCTCCCGGCGCCTGGAGCAGGCGCTCGCGCTCGACGTGCCGTCGGTGATCGTCGTGCCGATCGACTACTCGATCGACGTGGCGATCTCCCGCGAGCTCGGCGCCGAGACCGTCGCCACCTGATACGCGAGCTCCGCGAGCGGCGATTCACGACGCTCAGGAGCCGTCGAGCTCGGCCTGCAGCGACTCCAGCAGCTTGGCCAGCAGTGCGTTGAGTCGCTGCTTCTCGCCGGCCGAGAGGCCCTCCAGCAGCTGTCGCTCGCGGTGGGCGCCCCGATCGATGTAGGCGTCCAGCCGTTCGCGCCCGGCGGCGGTGAGTGACAGCAGCACCCCGCGGCGGTCGTGGGGATCTCGATCGCGGCGGACCAGACCCCCCCGCTCGAGCTTGTCCAGCCGGTTGGTCATCGCCCCGGTCGAGACCTCGAGCGTCCGGCACAGCGCGCCGTGGCTGCGTGGCCCGGAGTGCAGCTCGATGAGGACCTTGAACTCCTCCTTGGTCAGGCCCGCGTGAGCGAGGCTGACCTTCATCTCGCCGTCGAGCAGCCGGCCGGCCCGGCCGATGCGGGTCACGATCCCCTCGACGCCCGGATCGATCTGCGGCCAGGTGGCGAGCGCGAGGCGCGTGTGCGGGTCGAGGGTCGCCTCGTCCTCGGGCGTCAGGCCCGGTTCGGGGCCCGACGAGCGGCCGGGCCCGGTGTCATCGGCCGCGTTCGCCATCGCTGGATTTTAGCTGTCACGTAAGCCGCTCGCCATAAACCTGTCTATAAAGCTTTTGCTATAGTAGCTGTGTAGACAGCAGAAAGGACGGACATCTCATGAACCCAGGAATGAACTCTGCACTCGCCAAGGCTCGGATCGAGGATCTCTACCGCGACGCGCCTCACACGCGGACGCTCGTGGACCGTCTGCAGGCGCTGCGCCGCCGATCGTCCTGAGACGGAGCGAGGCCGCCCCACGTACACGCGCCGGGCGGCCTCAGCTTCATCGGATGCGACGTCGCTCAGGTGTTGCCCAGCGCCATCGCCTTCAGGTCCATCGCCCGGTTGTAGGTCTCCTCGTCGACGCCCTTCTCGTAGGCGACCTCGCGCAGCATGCGGCCGCTGGTCGACGCCTCCTTGACGATCTCGGCCGCCTTGTCGTAGCCGATGTAGGGGTTCAGCGCCGTGGCCGCGGCCAGGGTCGACTCCGCCGAGCGATGGCAGCCGTCCTCGTTGGCGCGGATCCCATCGACGCACTTCTCGGCAAACGCGCGAGAGGCGGCCGCGAGCAGCCGGATCGACTCCAGCAGGTTCCTGGCGATCAGCGGGATACGGACGTTGAGCTCGAAGTTGCCCTGCAGGCCGCCGATCGTGATCGCGGCGTCGTTGCCGATCACCTGCGCGCAGACCTGGAGCACGACCTCGGGGAGCACCGGGTTGACCTTGCCGGGCATGATCGAGGAGCCCTTCTGCAGCTCGGGCAGGAACAGCTCGCCGATGCCCGCGCGCGGGCCCGAACCCATCAGCGCCAGGTCCTGGGCGATCTTGGTGAACGACACGGCGGTCACCTTCAGCGCGCCGGACAGCTCGACCAGCGCGTCCCGGTTGCCCTGGGCCTCGAACGGGTCCTCGGGCGCCGAGATGGTCAGGCCCGAGGCAGCGGCGAGCTGAGCGCGGACCCGCTCGGCGAACTCCGGATGGGTATTGAGGCCGGTGCCGGTGGCGGTCCCGCCGAGCGGGATCTGGGCGACCTGGGGCAGCGCTCCCGACACCCGCCGCTGGGCGAGGCGCAGCTGCGCGGCGTAGCCCGAGAACTCCTGGCCGAGGGTCACCGGAACCGCGTCCATGAGGTGGGTGCGTCCTGACTTGACGACGTCGTGGAACTCGTCGGCGCGGGCCTGCAGGGAGGCCTCCAGCTGGGCCAGTGCCGGCAGCAGGTCGTGAGTGGCCTCCTGCAGCGCGGCCAGATGCACGGCCGACGGGAAGACGTCGTTGGAGGACTGGCCCATGTTCACGTGATCGTTGGGGTGCACGCCCTCGCCGGCCAGGTTGGCGATCACCTCGTTGGCGTTCATGTTCGTCGAGGTGCCCGAGCCGGTCTGGAACACGTCGATCGGGAACTGGTCGTCGAACTCGCCGGCGGCGACGCGGTCGGCGGCGGTGGCGATGCGCTCAGCCAGTCCGGCGTCGAGCAGCTCCAGCTCGGTGTTGACGCGCGCCGCGGCGCCCTTGATCTGGCTCAGCCAGCGCACGACCGGAGTCGGTACCCGCTCTCCGGAGATCGGAAAGTTCCCGATCGCCTTCGTCGTCTCGCCGCCCCACAGCTGCTCTGTCTCCTGGAGGCTCATGTCGTCCTTTCGGGGTGGAAAATCTCCCCCGAACGCTAGCTCACCCGCAGAACGCGATCAGCTCACGCGCGACCGCCACCGGGTCGTCGTAGGCGATCAGGAAGCCGGTGCCGGTCAGCAGCCGCAGCTGGCCGTCGGGCAGGAGGTCCAGCGCCTCACGCGCGGCCGCCACCGGATGCGCGAGATCGTCCTGCGCCCACAGCAGCAGCACCGGCATCGCCATCCCGGGGTAGGCGTCCAGCAGCTGGCTCTGGGCCTCGACGGGCCAGCGGCGCGCGAACTTGGCCCACGAGCGGGCGCGGTTGCCGTTGCCGCCGACGTCGGCGAAGGCGTGGCGGATGAGGTCACGCGCCGCCTGGTTGCGCTGCTGGGACAACCGCTCGCCGAGCGCGGGGCGAACGACGAGCTTGGCCGCGTGGGAGAGCGCCCGGTCCAGCCCGGGCAGCGCGCCGAGTCGGCAGGCGGCGCGCCACGCCGCGCGTGCGGCCCAGAACTCGTCACGGCGGTGCAGGCGATTGGGCATCACCACCAGACGCGCCGGGGTCAGCCGTCCCGTGGCGACCGCCAGCAGCGCCAGCTCGGCGCCGAGGTCGTGTCCGGCGACGATGCAGCGTGGTCCGCCGACCTCGCGGCAGAAGCCCCCGATGACGTCGGCCAGCCAATCGGGCGAGTAGGAATGGCGCGGACGGTCCTCGGAGTCGCCGTGCAGCGGCAGGTCGGGCAGGACGACCCGCAGGCGCGTCGACAGCGCCGCGACGATCGGCTCCCACTCACGATGCGAGAGCCCGAGCGAGTGCAGCAGGACCAGCGCCGGCCCGGTTCCGGTCTCGCGGTAGGCGATGCGAGCGCCGTCGGAATGGTGGTAGAGCCGCAGTCGCACCGCTGAATCCTCGCACTGTGCGGCAAATTCACGCCGTACGGGGGACCTTCACGAGCGAAGGTTGTGCAATTGCTGTCCGAGCTTGCTCAACTCTGCGCAAAGGCGTGGAATGCAAGCAATGAAAAACACAAATGGCAGTCCGCTCGGCCTGTCGACTTCGCAGGCCGCTCAAGCACTCGGAGTCTCGCTCGGAACCATCCGGCGTTGGTCGGACATGGGATACCTGCAGTCCTACCGCACGCCGGGGGGTCAGCGCCGCTTCAGCCAGGAGCAGATCAACCACTTCCTGGGCACGTTGGAGCAGCAGAGCGTGGATCCGCTGCTGGAGCGCCACACCGCCTGACCGACGGGCCGCGGCGGGTTGATCAACCCCCGGCCGCGGCCTCTCTGATCCGTCGCTCCATGTTCAGCTCGGCGTCGAAGTCGGCGGTGTCGGCGTGGCGGTACTCGACGCCTTCGCCGGTGAGCAGGCGGGCCAGGACCTCGATGTAGCGAGCATCGAGCTGCGTGCCGGCGACCCGGCGCAGCTCGTTCAGGGCCTCGAACGAGCTCATCTGGGTGCGATAGGTATCGCTTGCGGTGAGCGTGTCGTAGACCTCGGCGACCGAGATGATCTTGGCGATCTCGGGGATCTCGGACTCGGCGAGCCCGTTCGGGTATCCGCGGCCGTCGATCCGCTCGTGATGGGCGGACACGATCTCGGCCACCGGCCCGTACATGCCCAGGTCTCGCAGCATGTCGGCGCCCAGCTCGGGGTGGCGCTGAATCGCGGTCCAGTCCTCCTCGGTCAGCGTCCGGCCGCGCTCGGCGACGCGGTCAGACAGCGCGAACCGTCCGATGTCGTGCAGCAGGCCGGCGGTGTGGGCCAGCTCGCACTCCTCCTCGCTCATCCCCACCGCGCCGGCGATGTCACGCGCGAAGCGCGCCACTGCGGCCGAGTGCCGGGCCGCCCGCTCGTCGCGCAGGTCCAGTGACCGCATCAGGCCGGCCAGCACTCCCCACGAGAGCGAGACGTACTGCTCGGCGCGGCCGCGCGACTCGCGCAGCAGGTGGACCATGTAGGCGAAGGCGAACACGGCGGCGAGGGCGAAGGCGATACCGGCGTTGCCGATCTCCAGCGTGATCGCGACGCCCGCGACGGTGAGCGCGATGCTCAGCGCGGTGCTGGGCAGCGACTCGACCAGCGCGCCGATGCCGACTCGGGCGGCGCCCGGCGTGTTCAGCCGGCGCAGCGCCACGAAGACGGCGAAGCTGACCAGGTAGCCGGCGAGCGCCGCAAGACTGACGACGAGATAGAACACCACGGAGTTACGCGGCGGCCACGACAGAGCGTGGACCAGCAACCCCTCCCCGACGGCGGGAACGACGCATCCGGGAAGGTTCATCGCCAAGATGACACGAACCGGGGTCTTGAGCTGCACCGCCGCGCAGAGCTCGGCGAGGGCGGCCACGATCGCCGCGGATCTCGGGCCCAGAAACGCGGCAGCGAGAACCGTGACGATGAACGACGCAGAAACGGTGACCGCGCCGCTGTTGCCCCCATGGAGCAACCCAGCGGCCGCCGCGGCGATCCCCAAGATGAGTGAAAGCGACCCCAGGCGGTCACTGGGGCCGAGGATCGCCGCAACGGCACATAGGCCCACGACAGTTGTCCCGGCGAGTGGTCCGACCATTCGTTGCCCGGGTGCAGATAATCCTTCCGCGCGTGGGCGGAGCATTTCACCAAGGTAGCGCGCTTTTAGTGCGTTACCAAGGACGGGAGATTAGTTCTGGCGCCAGAACATGCTCATCCCTCCCTCCGCTCAGACCGGGCCCGCGGAGTGCAGCCGTCAAAACATGCAGGGCGTCGCAGACTGACGCTCTGACGATGTGTCCGAAAGCTGTGGGCTGGGACAGACATTTCTCCGCGGCCTTTCCGGCTGGTCGCTGCGCTACAACGAGGGTGGACCGTCCATTCCGTCTGGACGCCTCCATATTCTCCCGCGCTTTGCACAGATATCTAGTTGCTATCCCGTGCAATTTTAAGACCTTCTGCCCCTTGATGCAATGCGCGACTTCTCCTCTGTGACTCCATGCGCTACCTGAAGACGAGCGAAGCGGCCCAGCTGCTCAAGGTCAGCCCGAACACATTGCGGGCGTGGGAGCGCCGGTTTGGCTTTCCCAAGCCCCAACGTTCACCGGGCAGGCACCGCCTCTTCACCCACGGGGAGATCGCCGCGCTGCGCGACGCGCTTCAGGAGGGCCTGTCGATCTCCTCAGCCGTGTCCCGCGCGCGCGAGGGGCTGGCGTCGGATGCCAATTCGCTGATCGGCGCCCTCGTGACCTACGAGCGTGAGCGGGCCGACGCGGCGATCGAGGCGACGCTCGCCCTGCGATCGGTGGAGCGATCGGTCCAGGAGGTGCTGCTGCCGACGCTGGAGGAGATCGCCGGTCGCCACGGAGTCGATTCCGCCGCGTGGGCCTTCGCCGCCCACTGGGCCGGCGACTGGCTGCGCCGCGCGATGCGGCTGGCTCCGGCGCCGGCCGGACCGCTGTCGATCGTCGTCGGCGACGGCGCCCGTGACGAGCTGGATCCCGACAGCCCCTACATCCGCTCGTTTGAGCTGTTCTGCGCGCGCGCGGGGATCAGGGTGCTGAGCCTGTCGATTCGGGGGGTGGCCGGCATCGGAGACGCCGTCGCCGTGCACCACCCGGATCTGGCGATCGTCGCCGGGTCCCACCTGCCCGACGACGCCGTCGCGCGCTGGGCCTACGCCATCCGCCTCGCCGCCGGAGCGATGCCCGTGGCCGTCTACCGGCGCGAGCACGCCCGCCGGGCGAGCTCCACCACCGGCGCGCGCAACCTCCCCGACGAGCCTGAGGCGGCTCAGCGGCGGGTCTCGGAGCTCCTGGAGAACCAGTCCGCGATCACGGTCGGCTCGCTGGAGCGGATTCGGGCGGTCCCTCACGCGCGCGCCAGCGGGATGTAGAGTCTTTGCGGACCTCGCGACGCCTGGTTTGAGCCGGCTGGGCCCACGTCCGTTCAGTCCCGCGCGTTCGCACGTTCGCGCCGTAGTCCTTTCGGCGCACGTCGCCACCCAGCCTGCACATCAGATTGCGGAAGTTGCGCTTTTATGCCGATAAGGCGATAAATGGAACCCATGAATGGCATTCGCACCAACGCCGCTGCCGTGATGTTGGGCATCAGCCCCAATACGTTGCGCAGTTGGGAGCGCCGGTACGACTTTCCCAAGCCGCATCGTTCCGCCGGCGGTCACCGCCAGTACTCGCTCAGCGAGATCGAGGCCCTGCGCCTGACCTTGGCCGAGACCCACAACGTCTCGTCGGCCATCTCGCTGGCCCGTGAACGGGGCGAAGGTCCGTCGACCTCGCTGCGCCTGTCCGCCGCGTTCGCCGCCTTCGACGAGGAGACCGCCAACCGGATGCTCGAGGAGAGCCTCGGCCTGCGTTCGGTCGAGCGCACGATCGAGGAGGTGCTGCTCGAGGCGCTCACCGACCAGCGCGAGCCCGACGTCACGACCGCCGAGTACGAGTTCGGCTGGCGCTTCGCGGTCGGCTGGCTGTCGGCTCAGCGGCGCCTGTCGCCCCCCGCCAACCGGCGCGAGGGCGTGATGATCTTCGACGCCTCCGCCCCCTGCGATCTCGACGCGGTTCACGCGCAGGCGCTGGAGCTCGTCCTGCGTCGCGCCGGGATGCGCACGCTGTCGCTGACCCCCGCGATCGAGCTGACCCGACTGGGCCGCGCGGTGCGCGCCCTGGACCCCTCCGCGGTGGTCCTCACCGGGCAACGGGTGTCGCTGGACTCGATCGGCCGCCTCGTCTACGCGGTCCGCTCGGTCGCCCGCGAGATCACGGTGTTCGATTACCGCAGCGCGGTCCCCGATACCGGCGCCAGCACCGTGATTCGGCTCGGGGACACCCCGATGGCCGCACGCGACGGGCTGGTGGCCCATCTGGAGCGCCGCCCGGTGCGCACAGACGCGCCGGAGATCGCCGCAGCGCCTCGGCGCTCCTCGGCGCAAGCCAGCGGATAGGTTGGCCGCCGGCGCGGTCCGCGGGGCGGTCGGCGGCTCCTAGAATCGGCCGCCGTATGGCCACCCCGCTCCGTCCCGTCGATCCGCACGCATCGTTTCCCGAGATGGAGGAGCGGGTGCTCGCGCGCTGGCGCGAGCGCGACGTGTTCGCCGAGTCGCTGCGGCGTCGCGCGCAGGCACCGCGCTGGAACTTCTACGAGGGCCCACCGACAGCCAACGGTGACCCCGCGACCCACCACGTCCTCAGCCGCGTCTTCAAGGACATCTTCCCCCGCTATCGGACGATGACCGGCCACCTCGTGGAGCGCAAGGCCGGCTGGGACTGTCATGGTCTCCCGGTCGAGCTCGCGGTGGAGGCCGAGCTGGGGTTTCAGTCGAAGTCAGACATCGAGGAGTACGGCATCGCACAGTTCAACGCGCGCTGCCGTGAGAAGGTGTTCACCCACGTCGGCGAGTGGAACCGGCTGACCGAGCGGATCGGCTTCTGGGTCGACCTCGACGACGCCTACCGGACGCTGGACTCACGCTACGTCGAGTCGGTGTGGTGGGCGCTGAAGACGATCCACGAGCAGGGCCTGCTCTACGAGAAGCTCCGGGTCGTCCCCTACTGCCCGCGCGACCAGACGACGCTCTCCAGCCACGAGCTCGGGCAACCGGACGTCTACCGCGATGTCGTCGATCTGTCGGCCTACGTGCGCCTGCCGGTCTGCGGGGAGCTCGCCGGCACCCCGCTTGCGCCCGGCGACGAGCTGATCGTGTGGACGACGACGCCGTGGACGCTCGTCTCCAACGCCGCGGTCGCGGTCAACCCCGAGCTGGAGTACGTGCGCGCTCGCACGCCCGACGGGCGCGTGCAGATCGTCGCCGCCGCGCTGGTGGCGGCAGCGCTCGGCGAGGGAGCAGAGATCCTCGACGCGTTCGCCGGCGATGCGCTGATCGGGATCTCCTACGACCCCCCGTTCCCGTTCATCCCCGGCGACGCCTACGGGCCCAAGGGACACACCGTGCTCGGCGCCGACTTCGTCACCGCCACCGGCGGCACCGGCCTCGTGCACACCGCGATCGCGTTCGGTGAGGACGACTTCCGCCTCGGCGAGCGAGAGGGACTGGCGGTCGTCAATCCGGTGCGTCTGGATGGAACCTACGACGAGCGCATCGGTCCCTATGCGGGCCGGAAGGTCAGAGACTGTGACCGCGATCTGGTGCAGGATCTGCGGTCGCGCGGACGGCTGCTGCGCGAGCAGGACTACGAGCACTCCTATCCGCACTGCTGGCGCTGCGGCACCGCACTGCTCTACTACGCCAAGCCCTCCTGGTACATCGCGACGAGCACGATCAAGGACCGGCTGCTCGCCGCCAACGAGACGATCCGCTGGCAGCCCGAGCACATCAAGCACGGGCGCTTCGGCAACTGGCTGGAGGGCAACGTCGACTGGGCGCTGTCGCGCGAGCGCTACTGGGGCACCCCGCTGCCCGTGTGGCGTTGCTCCCACGGCTGCGTGAAGGTGATCGGCTCCCTGGACGAACTGGAGCAGCAGTCGGGCGTCCGGCTGGAGGATCCTCACCGTCCGTTTGTCGACGACGTCACGCTCACCTGCGACAACTGCGGCGGCGAGATGCGCCGCGTGCCGGAGGTGATCGACGTGTGGTTTGACTCGGGGTCGATGCCGTTTGCCCAGTTCGGCGCGCCCCACCAGAACGATGAGCAGTTCGAGCGCCGCTTCCCCGCCGACTTCATCTGCGAGGCGCTTGACCAGACGCGCGGTTGGTTCTACTCGCTGCTGGCGATCTCGACGCTGCTGTTCGACCGCTCCTCCTACCGCAACGTCGTCTGCCTCGGGCTGATCAACGACGAGCACGGCCACAAGATGTCCAAGTCGCTGGGCAACACCGTCGCACCCTGGGAGGTCATCGACCGCTTCGGCGCCGACGCGCTGCGCTGGTACTTCTTCACCTCCAAGCAGCCGTGGGACGGCTACCGGTTCTCGCTGGAGACGGTCGGCGAATCGCTGCGCCAGTTCCTGCTGCAGCTGTGGAACACCTACGGCTTCTACGTGCTCTATGCCAATGCCAACGCCGCCGGCCTGGAGCAGGCCGCGCCGGCGTCAGCGCCGCCGGACTCGGCGCCGCCGCTGACCGAGCTCGATCGATGGGCGCTCTCGCGCCTGCAGGCGACGGTCGCGGTCGTGGGCGAGCGCCTGGAGGACTTCGACGCCACGGCGGGCGGGCGGGCGATCTCCGAGTTCGTCGACGATCTCTCCAACTGGTACGTGCGCCGCTCGCGGCGGCGTTTCTGGGACGGCGACCCGGCGGCGTTTGCCACGCTGCGGACCTGCCTGGTCACCGTCGCCCAGCTGCTGGCGCCGTTCTGCCCGTTCGTGGCCGATGAGATCTACGACAATCTCGACGGCGACGAGCCCAGCGTGCACCTGTGCGACTTCCCGGTCGCCGGCGAGCGCGACGTCGAGCTGGAGGGGGCGATGGCGGTGGCCCGTGAGACGGTCCGCCTGGGGCTCGCGGCCCGCGGCCAGGCCAAGCTCAAGATCCGACAGCCGCTGCGCGCCGCGGTCGTGGTCGCCACCGGGCGCGAGCGCGCGGCCATCGATCGACTTGCCGAGATCGTCAGCGACGAGCTCAACGTCCGTGAGCTGCGCTTCGTCTCCGAGGCCGACGAGCTCGGTCAGGTCGAGATCAAGGCCAACTACCGCGCGCTCGGTCCGCGCTTCGGCAAGGACATGCCGACGGCGGCGGCGGCGATCGCCGGCCTGGACCCGGACCGCGCGTCGGCGATGCTGCGCGACGGCGCGACCGTCGCAATCGACGTCGGCGGCACCGAGCATCCGCTCGGAGCCGACGACCTGCTCATCTCGATGAAGCCGATCGCCGGCTACCAGGTCGAGCGCGAGGGGTCCCACGCGGTGGCGCTCGAGCTCGAGCTCGACGAGTCGCTGCGCGTCGAAGGGTTGGTGCGCGACATCGTCCGCGCGATCCAGCACGCTCGTCAATCCGCCGGACTGGAGATCTCTGACCGGATCGTGCTCACGCTCGACGGCGACCCCGAGCTGCTCGCCGCCGTCCGCGCCCATCAGGAATATGTGGCCGGCGAGACGCTGGCCACGGCCGTCGCCTACGAGGATCTCGACGGCACGGTGCCGCCGGTGATGATCGACGGACGGCCGCTGAAGATCTCGGTCGTCATCACACCCCGCTGAAGCGGTCGCGCTCGGCGAGCGCGGCGTTCAAGGTCCGGCGGTTTTGCGCCGATGCACGACGGGGGACGTGCGGCCCTCTGACACGAGGGCGAGCTCCCCGTGCGCCCACATCGCCCATGCCCAGTCCGGATCGCCCCACACCGCAGCTTCGATCGCCCCGTCGCCGGATCCACTTCCTCAGGGCGCTGGTCAGACGTACCGGGCGCCAGGACGGACAGACGCTTGTCTTCAGCGCGGTCATCCTCACCATGATGCTCGGCCTGGCCGCCCTGACGATCGACCTGGGCAGCATGTACGTCGCCCAGCGGCACGCCCAGACCGCGTCCGACGCGGGTGCGCTGGCAGCGGCGGAGGACCTGCCACTGCCCAGCCAGCTCGCCACGGCGACGACCGACGCGACCAACTACGCCCACACGTTGAACGACCCGTCAGCGTCACCGGCCACCAGCACGATCCCGGTCGGCACCAGCTGCACATCGCCGTCCTACGTCAATACGAACCCCAGCTCCTTCGCCGCCTGCTTCGAGGCCCAGGTCGGCGTCTCAGAGACGGTGCCCTACAGCTTCGCGCGGCTGTTCGGGCTCAACAGCGGAACGGTGAGCGCGACGGCGGTCGCGAGCCCCGAGCTCACGCCGGACCCCAACGGCGGCAACCTCCTGTCCAACGGTGACTTTCCGACGGGGTGCAGCACGAACCCCACGCTCCAACCAGACCCGACCTTCTGCGAACCCGGCGTCGGCTCGACGATCGGAACGTCGGGAACGCCGTGGAACGTGATCTTCGGGAACGTCGACTGGGCCAAGGACGGCGCCAAGTACGTCAACTATGTCGAGCCCCCCGGCGACAGCGGCGCCAACGTGATCGACATGAACGGCAACGAGGACGGCGGGATCTCGCAGACGATCACGACCGTCACCGGAAAGAAGTACCTGCTCTCGTTCCTGCTGTCGGGCAACGCCGGCAATTCCGAGCCCTCGTTCAACATGACGGTCGCCATCGGCAGCCCGTTGTCGGTCCCCGCCCAACCGCCGACCGCGACCCCCACCGTCACGTGCCCGTCGTCGACCTTCTGCATCCCGGTCACCCAGGTCGACAACCCGGCCAACGTGATGAGCTGGGAGCAGGTGGGGATCCCATTCACCGCCAGCTCCACGTCGACGACGATCTCGTTCGTGAGCACGAGCAGTCAAGCCAACGCCGCGTATGACAACACCGGGCCGACGATCGCGCAGGTGAACGTGCAACCCGCGGAATACGGCCTCACCCAGTAGCGCGTCGACGGCGACAACAAAACGCGCCCGGCGGATGAGCCGGGCGCGCGGTCCTGCAGAAGGGTCGGTAGTGGCTCTACGCGAGAGCCGGCTCGAGCTCTTCCTCGAGCTTCTTCTTGGGGTAGGCCCCGATCACGGTCTTCTTGAGCTCACCGTTGCGGAACAGCATCAGCGTCGGGATCGACATGACGTTGAACTTGACGGCGGTCTCCTGGTTGTCGTCGATGTTGAGCTTGACGACCTTGAGGGCGTCGCCCTTCTCGGAGGCAATCTCCTCGACGATCGGCGAGACCCGGCGACACGGGCCGCACCAGGGAGCCCAGAAGTCCACGAGCACCGGAACGTCGGACTCGATGACCTCGGCCTGGAAACTGTTATCGGTGACGTCTGCAACGGCGGCTGACATGGAATCTCCTTCTCGTGTGCTTCACAAAGTATAGCGGGGGCACGCAGGTAGTCTGAAGGGGACCGATGGCCGACCCCACGAACTCCGAGATCGCCGCTGCGCTGGACGAGCTGGGGGATCTCTACGAGCTCGACGGAGCCGTCATCCACCGCATCGTCGCCTATCGCAACGCGGCCAAGGCGGTGCGCGACGCGCCGGTCTCGGTCACGGCGCTGGCCCGCGAGGGTCGCGCCACCGAGCTGCCCGGTATCGGCGCGACCATCCAGGAGAAGGTGCTGGCGCTCGCCGACGATGGCACGATCCCCGCCGCCCGGAAGCTGCGAGACAAGTTCCCCACCGGGCTGCTCGAGCTCACCCACCTGCCGGGCCTCGGTCCCAAGCGGGCCCGCCGGCTCTACGAGGAGCTGTCGATCGACTCCCTCGACGCGCTCCAGGAGGCGGCCTCGACGCAGAAGATCCGCGCGCTCAAGGGGTTCGGCCCCAAGGCCGAGGAGGCGCTGCTGGCCACCGCGCTCGCGGCCCGGCAGCGAGCCGCCGCCGGCGAGAACGGCGGCACCCGCGTCGTCCTGCACCGGGCGCTGGCGGTCGCCGAGCCGCTGGTGGCCGCGCTGCGCGCACATCCCGCGGCTGAGCGGGTCGAGCTCGCCGGCTCGGCCCGGCGGATGACCGACAGCGTCAAGGACCTCGACATCATCGCCTCCGCCCACGACCCGCTGGCGCTGGCCCGGGCGGCCGCGGAGCTGGAGCTCGTCGAGTCGGCGGGCACGCCGGCCGAGTCCGGCGTGCGGCTGCGCACCCACACCGGCCTGAAGGTCGACCTGCGGATCGTCGCCCCCGACCAGTTCGGCAACCTGATGCAGCACTTCACCGGCTCGCGCGATCACAACATGGCGCTGCGAGCCGCCGCGGTGCGCCGGGGCCTGCACGTCTCCGAGTACGGGGTGCTCGACGACAGCACCCAGATCACCCACCGCTGCGAGCGCGAACAGGACGTCTACGCGCTGCTGGGCCTGGAGTACATCGAACCCGAGCTGCGTGAGAACCGTGGCGAGTTGGAGGCCGCGGCCACCGGCGCGCTGCCGACGCTGATCGAGCGCGGGGATCTGCGCGGCGACCTGCACTGCCACACCAACGCGTCCGACGGCACGGCGACGATCACGGAGATGGCCCGGGCGGCGGCGGCTGCCGGGTATGAGTACCTGGCGATCACCGACCACTCGGCGTCGGTGGCGGTGCGGATCGAGCCCACGCAGCTGCATGACCACATCGGGCGCATCCACGAGCTGTCTGAGACCGATGCGGTGGGCGGGATCCGGCTGCTCGCCGGTTCCGAGGTCAACGTCGCACCCGACGGATCGCTGGACTACGACGACGAGACGCTGGCGCAGCTGGACTGGGTCGTGGCCTCGGTGCACTCCGCGTTTCAGATGAACTCAGACGCGATGACGGCTCGGATCATCAGCGCGATCGAGAACCCGCTGGTCGACGTGATCGGCCATCTCTCGGGGCGCAAGATCGAGCGCCGTCCCCCCTACGCGCTGGACTTCCCGACGATCGTGCAGGCCGCAGCCGCCTCCGGCACGATGCTCGAGATCAACTCCAGCCCGGACCGGCGTGACCTCAACGACGTCCACGCCCGGGCCGCGGCGGCCGCCGGGATCCCGATCGTGATCGACTGCGACGCCCACCGGACCGGCGGCTTTGAGGCCGCGCGCTACGGGATCGCCACCGCCCGCCGCGCGTGGCTCAGCGCCGACCAGGTGATCAACACCCGGCCGTGGGACGAGGTCGCGGCGCGGCGGCCGCGGCTGCGCACCGCCGCCGGCTAAATGCCCGGCGGCGGGGCTAGCGGCGCGATCGGCGGTTGCGGTTGTTGCGCTTGCGTGGCGGCGGAGGCGGTGCCCCGGAGCCGCCGCGGCCGGGCGGACGGCTCGCAGCCGCTTCGGCCGGCGCGGGGTCGGCCGGCGCGGAGGCAGCCGGCCCGGGGGCAGCCGCGGTCCCGGTCCCAGTGCCGGTGCCGGTGCCGGTGCGGGCCCTGGCCGACCGAGCTGAATTGGCGGACCGGGCCGAATCGGCCGGGCGGCGCTTGGCATTGGGCCCGTACCGGGTGCCGGGCGGCGCCGGCGCGGCCGGCTCGACGCCCCACCCGCGAAAGCCGCGCTGGATGAGCGTGAAGCAGGTGAGGGCGATCACCAGCAGGACCGAGGCGATCCAGAAGTTGACGCGCATCCCCAGGAAGTAGTTGGAGTAGTCGATCCGCTGGGTCTCCTCGAAGACGCGAAAGCCCGAGTAGGCGGCGACATAGAGCCAGAACAGCCCAGGCGCGCGGACCTTGCGCTTGGATCCGAGCCAGTACAGGGCCGCGAACACGAGCAGGTTCCAGATGATCTCGTACAGGAACGTCGGCTCGAAGGTCGCATACCGGGCGTAGCCCGCCGGACGGAACTGCGGCGCGATCTTCAGCGCCCACGGCAGGCTGCTGGGACGGCCGAACAGCTCCTGGTTGAAGTAGTTGCCGATCCTCCCGATCGACTGCGAGACGAGCAGTGCCGGACCGACGACGTCCATCAGCGTCAGCAGCTGCTCGTGGTTCAGGCTCCGGCGGGCCACCCACAGCCCGGTGATCACTCCGCCCGCGATGCCGCCCCAGATCCCCAGGCCGCCGTCCCAGATCGCGAACACGCCCCACCAGTGGTCGGGGATCTGGCTGGGGGTGGTGATGTCGAAGTAGATCCGCCCCCCGATCAGGCCACCCGGGAACGCCCACATCGCGATCTCGAACGGCAGCTCGGGATCGCCGCCGAGCTTGCGCCAGCGCCAACGGGAGATGTAGATCGCCGCCGCCACGGCGAACACGTAGGCGATCCCGTAGGCGTGGAAGAACAGTGGCCCCACGCTGAAGCCGTTGTGGGGCGGGCTGGGGATCGCGGCGAGCCCGGTCATTCCCGCCATCCTGGCAGCAAATCCGGGAGGACACGTTGGCTGATCGTTGTGGTGACGGCCTCGCGGCTGAACGGGACCAGCAGCTGCGCGGCCCGCTGCGCGTAACCGGGCGTCGGATCGTCAAGCGCGGTCCTGACCGCGGCGGCGAGGTCGTCGCTGACCAGCCGGGAGTCAAGCCCGCGCGCCAGACCGAGCGCGGGATAGGGCCCCCGCGCGGGCGTCGTGACCAGCTGCGCGCCGTCGGCCAGCGCCTCCAGCGCGGCGATCCCGTAATCCTCACGCCGCGGCGCCGTGAGAAACACGCGGGCGCGGCGCACCAGCGCCCGGTACTCGTCGGGAGCCAGGCGCCCGGCGAAGCGCACCCCGGGAACGTCGGGGCGCTCGATCCCGGCGACGACCAGCGTCTCGCCGTCACGGCGGGCTCGCTGCCAGGTCTCCAGCAGCAGGTCCAGGCGACGCTTGACGGGGTCGGCGGCGTAGGCGACGGCGTCGATGTCGCGCGGCCCGTCGATCGCCCCGGACGCCGACACCGGCACCGGCACGACGACCTGCTCGGCGTGGTCATGATCGCCGTAGCCCTCCAGCGCGCTCTGTGACCAGGTGAGGACGAGCGGCGCTCGCCGCAGGCGCCGGCGCTCCAGCGGCCGCTGCCACAGCCCGTGGCGACCGGGGCGGTTCTCGGCCGCGGTCGCGTCCAGCCAGATCGCGCCCGGGCGCGACCACAGCAGCGCCGCGGTGATCGAGCAGTAGATGATCGCCTCCGGCCGGTGCTCGGCGGCGGCCATCAACGCCACCTTGCGCGCCGCGCTGGCCTGGAGCAGATCGGTGAGCATGAGCGTGCGCACGTCGCGCGGGAGCCGCGCCTGCGCGCCGACGACACGGGCCCCGGCGCGCTCCAGCGCGGCGGTCAGCTCGTGCGCGCCGGTTCGCCAGCCCAGCGTCCCGGGGACCGAGACGACGAGGACGTCGACGGACGAGCGCGCCGGCATCAGACCGACGTCACGCCTGCGGGCGGCTGGGAGAGGGGATCTCCGAGCCGTTGAGGTCGGTCATGGTCGACCGGAACCCCGGGGTCCGCAGGAGCGCGATCGGGCGCAGCGGTGACGTGCGCTCGATGTAGAAGCGGATGCCGTCGCGATCCTCGATCGCCTGCACCGCGGAGGCCTGACGGCGCCAGGCCAGCGCCCAGATGATGGCAAAGCCCGCCGCGATCCCCGGCACCTGAGGGAGCGCCACGCCGATCGCGACCGCGCCCAGCGAACTGACGACCAGCGGCCACAGCCGGTTGAGCAGGGTGCGCGCGGGATTGACCTCGGGCAGCGTGCGCGTGGTTCGCGCGCGCGCCAGCAGCGAGGCGATCGGCGACGAGGTCTCCGAGCGGCGGCCGAGCCACAGTCCGATCACACCGCCGATCACCCACCAGCCGACGGCGATCTCGATCACGGGCTCACCGCCGTGCCCGGCGGCCACCCCCGCCACCGTCACGGCCGCCAGCAGGCTGGCCGCCCCGGCGCTGACGAGCACGGTCGTGCGCAGAAACTCGATGAAGCGCACCGCGTCAGTCGGCGACGTCGAGCAGCGACAGCAGCTCCCGCACGCCGTCGGGCCCGTCGACCACGACGTCGGCCTGCGCGACGATCTCCGCGGGGCCCTCGTCGGAGGTGACGCCGACCCGCACCGCGTGCGCCAGACGTCCCTCCGCCACCAGCTCGGCGAGCGCGCGAAACGCGTCAAGGTCGGTCGTGTCGTCGCCGACATACAGCGCCGACTGGATCTGCTGCCCGGTTTCCGCAAGCAGCCGGCGGACCCCCGCGCCCTTGTCGATCGGCACCGGGGGCCGGACCTCCAGCACCTTGCGCCCCCAGTGCGTCGCCAGCCCGGCCGCCTGCGCCCGCTGCGCGATCGCGTCGACGGCGTCCCGGGCGGCCTCCTCGTCAGGCGCCCCGCGCCAGTGGAACGCGACGATCGCGCCCTTGTCCTCCAGGCGCACGCGCAGCCTGCGGCTGTCGACGGTGTCGGCCTCCTCGCCGAAGGACTGGATGCGGCGCGCCCAGTCGGCGATCTCCGGATCCAGCCGGGCCTCGGTCCAACCCGAGCGCAACAGCTCCACCCCATGCGAGCCGAGGTAGGTGATCGTGCCGATCGACACCATCGCGCGCGCTTCGGACGCGCGGCGGCCGGAGACGCATCCGACCAGGCCATAGCGTGCGGCGACGGCGATCAGCAGCTGGCGCGTGGTCTCCGGCACGTGGGCATCGGAGGCGTGATCGACGATCGGAGCCAGGGTGCCGTCGATATCCAGGAGGATCGCGGCCCGACCGGGATCAGCTCGGAGGGGCGCGAGCGCCTCGCTGATGAGCGCGGGCGTCACGCGCTGATTATGACCACAGTCTCCCGGCGCGGGCGATGCCGGCAGCCGACGCCGGCCGGCAGCCGAGCCTCTACGCTCCGACGCCACGATGGGTGGTTTTCCGTTGCAACCGGCCCGGCGGCGTCTGGCGCTGCTGGTGGGTGTCCTGTCGACGCTGATCGCCGGGCTGGCCGGCGCGGGCGGGTTGCCCGGCGCGGGCGGGGTCGCGTCGGCGGCCACGCTCGTCGGCGGCCGCCAGCAGACGCTGATCGACCGCGCGTTCTCCGCCCAGGCTGCCCATCACGGACAGGTGATCGTCTCGACGCGGGTCTCGACGGTCAACCCGGCGTGGTCGGTCGTCAAGTCGGTGGCGCCGAGCTCGGCGGGGCAGACCGCGGGCGGCTCGGTTCCGCAGCTGCGCAGCACCTACTACCACCGCGTCGGCGCCCGCGAGCGGACCGGTCGCCCGCCCCGAGCCGTGCTCGCCGACCTCGACCACCGGTTCACCGTCGACGTGCAGTACAGCGGCTCGGGCTCGGAGACCGTCACCTACGACGAGCTTGACCGGGGCGTCTGCGCCGGCCTGGGCGGCTTCACCGATCAGCAGCAGGACACCGTCGCGCCGATGTCGTGGGTCGTGCGCTACGAGATCGACCCCGATCAGCTGCTGTCGGCCGTCCGCAGCCGGGCCGGAACGGTGCTCGTGCCCCGGGTGACGTTCCTGCACGCGGGGTCATCGGTGACCGCCACCGAGCGCCTGCAGCGCTCGGTCGTCGACCTCAGCTGCGCGGGCGCGACGACGCGCTGGTCGTGCACCGAGCGCGACGCGCTGGCGCCGAGCACCGCGCTGCTCAGCTTTCCGCCCGGCGACGGGCTGGAGATCGGAGTTCCGGTGCGCGCCACCGGTAGCGGCCAGTGCCCCGCCGTCGACTACACGCTGCCCCCGTCGCTGTGGGACAGCGGCGCCACCACGGCGCTCGTCGGTTCGCTGGGGGTCGACGGCGGCCAGCTCCCGTCCGATCCCTACGCGCCGATCCCGGTCGCCTGGCCGGCCGGCTCGGCACAGCAGGCTCTGGGGTTCGTGGCCAGCCCCTGTCAGGGCATCACGTTCTGCGTGGACAGCTTTGGCTGGAAGGGCGCGGTCGCGCTGGTCCCCGCTGACGGCGCATAGGTCGTCGTCCCGGTCACGAGACCGACCACGCACCGCGCGCCGACCCGCCGGGCGAGGGCTCCGGCACGGCGGGGGTCGCCGGCTCGGCGGGCTGCGGGACCGTGCTCGGCTCCTCCGGCGCGGCGGGCGTGCCGGGATCCGGGTCGGCCGGAGACAGCGGCGCGTCAGGGACGGCCGGTGTGCTGGGCTCGGTCGGCTGCGGAACCTCGGCGAGGATGCTTTGGGATCGTGTGAAGGTCATACAGGCGCTTTACCCCACGCGACCTAAACTGACCCGCCGTGGAAGCCGCATCCGAGGCCGTCGGCCCCTACCCTGACGACCGCGTCGCGGCTCCCGCGCTCTCCGAACTCGAGCGGGACCTGGAGCCGTCGACGTTGGCCCCGTCCACGCCGTCCCCGGCCACGGCATCCCCGGCCGCGGTGGCGAGGCGCGCCGTCGCGCTGCCGCGGGCCCGCGTGCGCACGCGTCGCCTGTCGGCCGCGGCGCGCCAGGAGCTGCTGTGGATCTCGGTGGTCTACCTGGCGGCGCGCGCGCTGCTGATCCTCGTGGCCGTCCTGCTGGACGCCTTCGGCCATCACTCGCTGCAGAGCGAGCTGGCCCACTGGGACGGGCTGTGGTACCGGGCGGTGGCCAACCACGGCTACCCGCGCCACGTGTCCTTCGGCCAGACCAACCTCGGCTTCTTCCCGCTGTTCCCGATCACGATCTACCTGGTCTCGCCGCTGCTGCAGCTGGTCACGACCCACAACCAGATCTGGGCCTCGACGTTCGCCGGCGTGCTCATCTCCGGCGTCGGCGGACTGGTGGCGACGGTGTTCGTCCATCGGCTGGCGGAGGGCTGGTGGGATCGGGCGACGGCGCGTCGGGCGACAGTGCTGTTCGTCCTCTACCCCGGCTCGGTCGTGTTCTCGATGGTCTACTCCGAGGGACTGCTGCTGCCGCTGGCCGCGGTCTGCATCTGGGCCCTGGAGCGGCGCCGGTGGATGCTGGCGGGCGTGATGGCCGGGCTGGGCACCGCGGTGCAACCCGTCGGCCTGCTGCTCAGCGTCGTCTGCGCCGCCGCCGCGCTGCGAGAGCTCTGGCGCCACGGCTGGCGCGCACGCTCGTTTCGATCGAGCCTGCTGGCGACCGTCATGTCGGGCACCGGCGCGCTGGCGTTCCTGGCCTTTCTATGGGCGTGGACGGGCAACCCGCTGGCCACCTACATCGCCCAGCATCACGGCTGGAGCGAGAAGACCGACGCGCTCGCGCTCGTGCACACCGCCAACCGGATGGCGCCGGCGTTCGACCCCTACCACTTCAACCATCCGACGATCAATCTCAACTGGGTGTTCGGCCTGATCGGTGCGGCGATCATGATCGTCGAGCTCGTCCTGCTGTTCTGCTCACGACGTGAGGTGTCACTGCCGGCGATCGTCTGGACGCTGGGCATCACCTTCTTCGCCTTCACCTCCAGTTTCGTGCCACCCAACCCGCGACTGGTGATCACCGCCTTCCCGATGCTGATGCTGATCGCCCGCTACGTCCGCGGCAAGTGGTTTCCGTTCATCATCGGCGTCAACGTGATCGCGCTCGCGGGACTGAGCCTGCTGACGTTCTACGGCCACGTGCTGCGGCCGTAGTCGCAGAAGGCGGCGGCCTGGGCTGGCCGTCAGTGCCCTCGGCCGGGGAGCAGCTGGATGTGGA
>CAZZYU010000012.1:47417-48892 GCA_964658375.1 uncultured Acetobacteraceae bacterium
GCGGCGGCCTGGGCTGGCCGTCAGTGCCCTCGGCCGGGGAGCAGCTGGATGTGGATGGCACTCGCGTAGCCGAAGGTGCGCGTCGGGGCGTGACCGAAGGCCTGCTCCAGCCGCGCGCGCAGGGCGTGCCAACCGGCGCGGTTGCGCCGCGAGCGGGCCGGCCCGTTGGCCTGGCCCTCGTGGCTTGTCACCAGCCACATCCGGCGGCACCCGCGGGTGAGCCCGGCGATCTGGCGGTCGGTCAACGTGGCGTAGATCTCCACGAACGGGGTCGTCGCGCTCCATCGCAGCGCGGGCAGGACCGAGCGCGGCGCGCGCTCGCGAGCCCGGTCACGGGCGACGTAGTAGCCAAACGCGTTGTGGCCATCCTCGGGGTAGAAGGCGACGCAGTCCCCGGGCCGCGCGGCGGCCAGCACGTGCGCGGTCGCCTGGCGCCAGGGCTCGGGCGACACGCCGTAGCTGGCGATCAGCGGCGCGGCGCGGATCAGCAGCGCCACGAGCACCCCGGCGGTCGCCGCCCAGCGCGGCAGCCGGAGGTCGGCGAGCGCCACGCCCAGGACAAGTGCCACCGCAGGCACCGAGATCAGCAGGTTGCGCGACAGGAAGATCGGATGGGCGACGAGCGAGTACAGGAACGCCAGCGCGCCCGGGACCACGACCCACGACATGACGACGGCCGCGCCCCAGCCGGCGAACGGATCCCCCGGCGCGCGGCCGCGCGAGCGCCGCGCCGCGACCATCAGCCCGAGGATCACGAGCATCGCCGCCGCGGTCACAACCCAGCCGGCGGTCGTCGAGAACACGCGGTGAAAGTTCGGCGCCAGGCCCGAGGAGGTGAGCGACTGCAGCACCTGGGACTCGACCTGACGCGACGGCTTGGGCAACCAGAACAGCTGCCCGGAGCCACGACGCACCGCCAGGATCCCCAGCGGGATCCCGAGCACCGCCAGCGCCGCCAACGCGCCCACGAACCGGCGCAGGGCCCGCCGCCGGGCGGCGAGCACCAGCAGCTGGGCGGGAACGATCAGCACCGCGACGAAGCTGCAGTAGGCCGCCAGCGCCATCGCAAGCACGTAGGCGACGGCCGGCCCCACCCCCCGCTCGTCGGCCGCCTCGGCGCGGACGAGCATCACGAAGGCGAGCATCCCGGCGCAGGTGAAGGCGAGCATCGGCGCGTACCCGCGCGCCGTCTGCGCCCAGTCGATCAACGGCAGGCTGACCGCGCTCAGCAGCCCCGCCAGGCCCGCGGCGCGGCGATCAAACAGCGCCAGACCGATCGCGCCGATCAGCCCGGGGGTGGCCGCGGCGAAGACGACCGAGGGCAGGCGCAGCACCCACGGCCCGTCACCGAAGGCGCCGACGAGCAGGTGCATGAGCAGGTAGTAGCCCGACATGTTGCCGCCGTCCCGGGCGATCGCATGCCACAGCGCGTGGCCGTGCTGGGAGACGATCGCGACCGTCGCGCCCTCGTCGAA
>CAZZYU010000013.1:0-48120 GCA_964658375.1 uncultured Acetobacteraceae bacterium
TCGAACAGAACTACGAGACGTCAGACGGTCCCGGGTCGCGACACCTGATCGGGATCGAAGGCGATTCCGAGTGCGGGCTGGGTGGCCGACACAACGGACGTCGGGAGACCTTCTATGCGCCGGTGCTGCACCCACTCATTGCGGGCGTCTACCGCGTTCGGGTCACGGTAGTTGGTGCGCTGTGCGGGGAGGACCGGGTAACCGCGAAAGCGTCGCGGGTATTTACGTTGCGCGTTAGGTAGCGACCAGTCGTAATCGCGGCAGCTCCCCGCATCACCGCATGGCCAGTCGCCGATCCGGGTCTGAGTCCTGTTGCTACCGCTTCTGGCTGGCAACGCTGCAGAGCGGCAGCCTCGCAAGACGCTCTCTTTTTCGTGGGAGCGGCAGCGAGCTAGTCAGTTTTCGTCCGCCGCGCTTGACCTTCATGTTGGTTGAGGGTGTTTGCTGTTGGGCATGGGGCAGCTGCTGACGATTGGGGAGTTCGCGGAGAGGTGTGGACTGTCGCGGAGCGCGCTGCGTTTCTATGACCAGAACGACCTGTTGCGGCCGCAGCTGGTCGATGAGGCGACGGGGTATCGCTACTACGCGATCGAACAGCTCGCGATGGCGGAGCTGGTGCGTCGACTGCGCGCGACGGAGATGCCCGTCGGTCTTGTGCGCCGCTACCTCGCTGCGAGCCCCGATGAGAGGCGCGCGGTTCTTGACGTCCATCTGGCCTCGTTTCGTGAGCGCGCGACGGCAGTCGAGACCGTGGTCGAGGGGCTGCGCGGTGACCTTACCGGCGCCGATGAAGATGGCTATGCGCGGCTCTGCTTGGTTGCGCCGGCGCAGTTCGCCAGCGCGCTTGAGCAGGTGAGCTTTGCGATTGCTGATCCAGTGGTGCGCGCCGAGCTGGGGGCGGTGTGGGTTGAGACCAGGGAGGAGTCGTTGCGTCTGGTCGCGACCGATAGCTATCGCCTCGCCGTCCGTGACCTGGTGCCCGAACGGATCGGACCCAGTGGGCTGCGCGGTGTGATCGACGCCGAGCACGCGACCTCCTTGACGACTGAGCTGGCGACCGCCGACACGCTCCTGCTCTCCCAGGACCAGGCGGGCGTGATCAGCGCGACGGTCGACGGGCGCCGCACGAGGGTTGGACACTCGGGCACCGGGTTCCCTGACTACGAACGCATCCTGACGGGGCTGCCGGCGGGGCATCACATCGCCCTTGCGCGCGACGCCGTCACGCGAGCCCTGGCCGGCCTGCCGGCCAAAGCGCCTGACCTGCGCCTGGATTTTAAGCCTGAGCAGCTCGTTCTCCACGCCCTGGGTCGGCACTCGGCGGTCCCCGGCAGCTGGTCAGGCCCATCACTTCGGGTTCTCGTGGACCCCCGCTTCTTCGCCGAAGCGGTGAACGCGACGGTGGGCCCTGACCTTGTCATCGAGGCCTCTGAACCACTCCAGCCGATCACGTTGCGCTCGGCCGACACCGGGACGTTCAGCGTCCTGACGATGCCGATCCGGCCACCGGACGCCGGATGAGCACCCCGACACGCGACGCGTCCCCGCCGCCGCCGGCGACGGGCCCAATCACGCTGCGCGGACTCATGCGAGACCGCGCGTTCGTTCTGTATCTCGCCGGCCAGGCGACCTCGGGCGCGGGCTCGGCGCTCTCCAGCGTCGCGCTGGTGTTCGCAGTCCTGACGATCTCTCGATCGGCCGGCAGCGTCGGGCTGGTGCTGCTCGCTAGCCGCCTTCCCGGGATCGCGCTCACTCTCGCGGGTGGGGTGATCGCCGACCGCTGGTCGCGGAAGTGGATCGTCGTCTGCGCTGACGCGACACGCACTGCGCTGCAGGTCGCGACAGGCGTTCTCTTACTTACCGGCCACGCAACCGTCCTTGAACTCGCGGCGCTGCAATGTGGCTCAGGAGGCGCCAGCGCGCTGTTTGGACCAGCGGCGAATGCGATGCTCGCCGGAGTCGCACCGCAGGGTCAGATCCGGCGGGCAAGCTCTCTGCTCGGGATCACGACTGCGCTCGCGCAGACGGGGGGGCTCGCGGTCGCCGGCGTCATCGTCGCGTTGGCCGGACCCGGCACCTCGCTGCTTATCGATGGCGCGACCTTCGGGTTGAGTTCAGTGACCCTGGCGCTCATCCCGCCCGTGCAAACCGCCCGCCCTCGGAGCAAACGGGTTCTCACAGATCTGCGTGAAGGATGGCGTGTGGTTACGAGCAAGGGATGGCTGGCCACCTACGCGATCCACGAGACGATCCTCAACGTTCTCGTTCTCAGCCCGTTCTTTGTCCTCGGACCGGTCATCGCGAAGGACGATCTCGGTGGCGCGCCGGCGTGGTCGGCGATCGCGGTCGGATACGTCATCGGCAACCTCGCCGCCGCCCACATCACCTACCACTGGGCACCCAGCAGGCCGGTATTCGCCGCGCTTGCGATCAGCGCCGCCCTCGCACCGATGCTCGCACTGCTTGGCATCGCGGGACCCATCTGGCTCATCGTCCCCGCCGCACTGCTCGCCGGCGCAGAAACGACGATCTACAACACTCTCACCAGCGCCGCCCTGCAGGCAAACCTTCCCGAGCACACCCTCGGCCGCGCCAGTGCGATCACCGGCGTCGGATCAACCGTGCTGGTCCCCGTCGGCATGGGCCTCGCCGGAATCGTCGCGGACGCCATCGGCACATCCACGGTCCTGCTCAGCGGAGCCGGACTCGTCCTGATCACCACAGCCATCTGCACCTCGCTGCCGACGACCCGCACACCTCTAAAACTCGACCGCCAAGTGTGAAGGTCGCTGCGCATCGTCGCCGTGGCGGGTCTGTTCGGTCCCGGGGCAGCTCCTTGCAGCGAACGCTTACGCTGCGCCCGTGGGGCGGAGTCGCTTGCCGCGTGAGGTTCGCCAGCAGCCGGTCAGCTACAGCAGCATCGTCTCGACGCTGCAGACCGTCGAAAGGGAACCGGCCGTGGTGAGGATCCACCCGCGAGATGAAGACCCGGTGCGCAGTTCAGCGCCACGAGTGATCGGCGAGCTGCGACACCAGGTGCCGGGGGGCTACGACTCCAATGAATTCGCAGGAGCGAGCCACCCATCCCGGACGCGTGCCTGCTCACCTCAGGGGCGGCGGCAACGCCGGTGATCAGATCACGAGTGTACGAAGCACGGGTGTTTGACAAGCAGCACGTGTAGGATACGATGAGCCCGTGTCATCCGCTCTTGCGAAGGACTCGCCCGTGTCTGACGTGACGGTGTCTCTCCCCCCTGAGCTTCGACAACGCGCGAAAGACGAGGGCATCAACCTCTCCCGGACGCTACGCGGCGCACTCGAGAACGAGCTCGATCGCATCGATGCGATGAACAACGCTCTGACCGACGTTCAGACCTATCTGGTTGAGATGCGCACCTCGCATGATGAGGGCGAGGTCGTCTACACCGGCCGGATCACGGGCAAGTTGATCGCCGGCGATGCGCAGTTGGGGATTTATCTGACGTCTGACAAACGCGTGCTCGGCTACCAGGGGCCAAGCTTCAGCGAGGACAAGACGGCCGTGTGCAAACGACTGGATGAACCCGGGGAGGATCTCGCCGCCAATGTCGCGCACTGGCTGCGGTGGTCAAGCGTGTCGGTGCTCGATGCCTGCGCAGCACTCGGCGTTCGGGCGGTGATCGACCTGTGAGCCCGCATCACGTCGAGGAACCCGTCTTCGCATGGCCGGCGCTGCGCTGTCCCGTCCGAGAACGGTTCAGATCCGGCGCCTCCGTGGGTATCGACGAGTGACTCAGCCCCGTCACGACCTGCGGGCATCGGACGCCGACCGCGCGCAGGTCATCGAACGTCTACGCCGGGCAGCTGACGAGGGGCGCCTGCGTATCGAGGAGCTCGAGGACCGGCTGGGCCGCGCGCTTAACGCGCGCACCTGCGGTCAGCTCGACGCAATCCTCATCGATCTGCCTCCGACCCGGCGCGCTCTGATCAAGCGTCCGCGGACCCCGGTTCGACGACCGCGCCGCTCTGACCTCAGAAGACACACCGGTCGCGCTGGGATCGTGCTGCGGTCCCCCCGGCGCGCTCTGATCGCTGGCGCGCTCGCGGCGACTGCAGTCGCTGCGCCCCTCACCGCCGGTGAACTGGGAGCCTCTGGGCGGTCGGTTCGCATCTCGCGTCCCGACGCCCGACCTCGCCCCATGGCCTCATGGCTCCGATACGACTTGCGCGAAGAGAACAACCCCAACGCGCCGCACCCGCCGGTCTACTACGTCCTCAAAGCGAACCAGGGTGAGAAGTAGTGCCGTCGCCGCAATCAGCAGCTCGCTAGAGCATCCGGGCCTTGGTGCTGCTTCGAGACGGGGAGGGAAGCGCCGCGAGACCGTGAGAGCGCACCCGCTTCGTCGCCGCCGCGGTCCTGGACCAGCCGTCGCTACGGTGCAGGCATACGCGTCGGTTCGGTTGTCTTCCGCGTCGATGATCTCGATGCCCAACTCGCGTTCTGGACCGAGGCGCTGGACTACGTGCCCCGCGAGGCGCCCGAGGCCGATTGGGCGGTCTTGCGCCCACGCGTTGGCGAGGGACCGAACATTTCTCTGAGCGCGAAGTCCTCTCAGGTGCAGGACGGTCCGCGGATGCACCTCGACCTCTACACCGATGACCAGCCCCGCGACGTCGAGCGGCTACTTGCCCTAGGGGCCACCAGGCCCCACGAGCCCAACCGCCCCTCGGACGCGGACTACGTCATCCTGGCCGATCCTGAGGGCAACCGGTTCTGCGTCGTTGAGGCCGGCTGACATCCGGCACCATGCCTGACAGTGGCCGCACGCCCCAACCGGCTTCTGCATCGTCGCCGACCCGGGTCTGAGCGCCGTCGCTGCTTCTCTTGCCGATGGCCGCCCCGGAGCAGAAGTCCGACGAGAGCGCTGCCGATTCGTGAAACGGGCACTCTCAAGTCGGCCTATCCGGCCAGCCGGAGCTGGTAGCGGAGGATCTCCTCGCCGGCGTGGTGCTGGACATCACCGGTGGCCCGGTAGCCGCGGCCCTCATACAGCTGCCGCGCCCGTGCGTTGCTGCGTCCGGTCCACAGCGACGAAGTCGCCCAGCCGCGCGCCCACATCTCACGGTGCAGGGCATCGAGCAGCTGCGCGCCGATCCCCTGCCCCCAGCAACCGGGAGCGACGAACACCATCGAGATGTGTCCAACCCCCGGCTGGATCGCCCCGCCGCCATCCTGCTTTCGGGCCGGCTCCGCCAGCGCCATCGCGATGACCTGCTCGCCGTCGACCCCGACAACCAGACAGACCGAGGCGTCCCGCAGCTTCTCCGCGACCCGCTCTTCACGTGCCAGCGAGGGTGGCTTCTCCCGAGCGGTGTTTGCCGCGCGCCAGACCTGCAAGGCATCGAGCTGATGCCGGGGACCTGCGACCTCGAAGCTCGCCATCCCTAATGGGTACCCGACGGCCGCGCCTCGCTAGACGGCCTCCCGACTTCGCGGCACTGGAGCGCCGCGAAGCGGCAGCCGTCCCCAGTGCCGCGGGTTCGTGCTTTCGGCAGTTTGAGAGGGTCGTGGGTGCAAACTGTGCAGAGCATGGGCAGACATCAGCGTCCACGTCCAGAGCGCCGGCCGAGAACCATGGTGATCTCGACCTATCAGGCCGAGGGCTTCGCAATTCTGCGGCGCCCGCAGTCAGAGGCCGATCTGCTGCCAGCAGACCGCGTCGACCAGTTAGAGCGAGGCGCTGTCGCGGCACGGTGTGGGCTGAATGCTGGATTGGCCAGGCGGGCGCTGACGCAGATCGGCGAAGTGTGGGTCGTGCCTGGCAACGAGCACGTCGCGCTCGTTGCGGACGGCGGCGCGACATGCGCGCGAACCGAGATCGTGGCCCAACACGGACTGTTGCTGTGGGGGTCTTCGGTGGACATGCGACCCAACGTGGTCGCTCATGGCCTCGTTCCGGACGGCGTCGCAGAGGTCACGCTGTTTGCCGCAGGCGAGCCCGTGCGCTTCCTGGCGCCCAGGGCCGAGCCGACGCTCGTGCCCGTGACGCTGGCGGTCAAGGAGAACGTCTATGGCGCGATGCTGCCCGGCGAGTTCCTGTCGGGGCGTTATTCGGGACCGGCTGGAAGCGTTGAGTTCGGACCGTGGGCACACTGAGGCGGGGCGGCGGCGCTGCCACACCACTCCGTGGACACGCAGCCGCCTTGTCGCTCAAGGGGGCGTTCCCAGTGACGCTGCCGGTCCTTAGCTCGACTGATGTGAAGCAGCACGCCGGCCGCAGGACCCGTAATTCGTGAAAGGAGTCGTGCTGCATCCTCAGGGTCGGGATATGCGGTAGAGGCGGGCGGGGGTGACGACGTTGGCGTAGCTGAGGCGTGGGTCGAGGAAGTAGGCGGAGGTTCCCTGGGTGGCGGCTGCGGGCTGCGCGATGTCGGAGCCTGTGAGCGGGATGGTCGCGAGGATGTGCTCGGCGAGCGTCGTGGCGTTGATGTTGATGATGTGTTGCTGGTCGTTGCTCGTGGCGATGATTGCGTCGACGCCGTCGCGGGTGGTGGCTGCGAGAGGGATGGCGCCCGCGCCGAGTTCGCCTGGGGCGTATCCGAGTCGGTGCCGGGGGCTGTGGCGGCCGTCGGCGGGGTTGGTGGCGGTGAAGGTGAGGATGTGGCTGCTGTTCGGGGTCGGGCGGTCCTCGAGCCAGACCCGGTCACCGGCGGCGGTGAGCCAGTCGGCTCCTTCCGTGCCGAGGCGGAGAATCTGCCGGGAGCGCGCGGCGCCGGGAGCGACGAGGGAGAGTGACTCATACTCCCTTTGCTCGCGTCGGCTGGGGTGCGGCGGGCTGCCGGTTTCGATCGATGGCGCGAACCAGAGGCCGTCCTGATTGACCGCGAGCAGCGCGCTGGCAAACCCCGGAACCGGGACGCGCTGGAGCACCCGGCCGGTTCTCGTCGACACCCTCAATAGCAATCCCTCATGATGGCGAGGGGAGGCGTAGGAGCCGTTGATCCAGAGCGATCCGTTTCCCTCGATCCACTGTGCCTCGCAGTCAGAGCATTCTGGGTAGCTCGTGACGATCGGTCCGAGGCGATAGCCGTCCCGCGCGACATGGTCAGCGACGGCGATCCGCACCCCGATCGTCAACGGCTGGTTTCGGGGCCGGTGCTCGTAGAACATGACGGGCAGCACGTGCATGCCGTAGAGCGCAGGGTCACCGCAGTTGGCGCGATGAACTGGACCGACACGGACCGTGCCGGGAATCACCGTCGCCGCTGTGCACGATCCGTCCGCGCGGCCGCGAGCGAGCGTGGTGGTGGCGCCCGACACATCCAGCGGGGATCCGTGCGGGCCGCCGGAGATGATCAATCGACCCGCGACGTGTGCGAGGGAGGCGAAATTCCCTGAGGCGGGGACGGCGGCTGAGCTCAGCTGCGTCACCACCGGCGACGGCCCGGGCACGCCGCGGTCCGGAGGGGGTGAGCGATCAACGCGCGATGCAGCGGCCGCGGCGAGAATGATCGCGATCGCGAGCAGCGCAACCCGGACGCGTCGGCGACGTTGGCGCCGCCACGCTTCCTCAAACAGACCGAGCAGGCGCCTCGGTCGCCGGAAAGCCGCATCCGCGAACTCAGACACCGGACCGCTCGATGGCCTCGATCTCGGACATTGAAGCCAGTATTGTTAGCTTCATGAGCGAAGTCAACCGAGATCCGCTCGTGTTGCGCCGCCCCGATCGCGGCGACCCGACGGCATTGCACGACCAGGTCGCGGCCGCGATCCGCCGAGCGATCGCCGACGGCGAAGCCGGACCCGGTGACCGGATCCCCCAATCCAAAGATCTCGCGGCCGAGCTTGGCGTCAACAAGAACACCGTCCTGCGCGCGCTGCGGATCCTGCGCGAAGAGAAGATCCTCGAAATGGGCCGCGGACGAGCGATCCGAGTCACCGCGGACGCCGAACAGAGCACCCTCACCACCAAGACCCAAGAACTATTGGACTACGCCCGCCACCACGGCTACCAACCCCGCGAGCTCGTCCAGCTCATCCAACGCCTCGCCTGAGCAGTTCGACTGTCACGCAGGACTGCGCACTCGATCTCCCGGAGGTCGCCAGACAGACCCCGGAAGAAGCAATGACTACGAGACCCAACAGTCACGCCATCGCGTCAGGCTACGCCCGGGGTGGGCGCGATCATGGTTTTCTCCCCAGTCCCGATCATCACAATTCCCACAGGTCGGCCGGGGGCGTCTCGGCGTCGCCGCTGCTATTGCCGCGGCCCGAACAGCACGAGAAGTCCCGCCGAAACGCCCCGTGACCCGTGGAAACGGCAGCGACGGATAGATGGCGGATCTTTGCGAGACGCGACTCGCTCTGAGACCATCACGTCATGAACATCGCTGTCAATGACCTCGTCGTGAATCCCGGTCGCGAGCCAGCGGGACGGCTAATTCGCATCTCGCGTGTCGAGCCTTGGCCCGTCGTAAGCGGCACGCGGCTCATCGAGGACGCTGCGGTGCGATGTCACGGCGCGATGATCGTCTTCGACCGACTCGTGCCGACCCGGCCAGCATCTCCTGACGAGCTGCGACGAGCAAGCCCCGATGAGGTCGCTCAAGCCAAGCGCCTCGGACTTCTGCCGCCTGAGGTCGACGATGACCCTTCGGACAACGGGATGTCTGGAGACCGATACCCCCGCCGTCCCAACCCGTCGACGGGCAGCGGGAACGCCACGACCCCCCGCGCCTGAACCGCTGCACCCTGCGCCTCTGTGCCGCGGGGATCCAACGCCCGGAGACAGAAGGATCGCCGCCGGTTCGTCCCCGTCCGGCCGTCTCGGTGGCGCTGCTGCTCCCAAGGCCGGCCGCGTCGAAGGAGAAGTCCGGTCAGGCGCCTCGTGACTCGAGCGAGCAGCAGTCTTGGACCGCCGGAGCTAGATCCGTCGCGAACAGCGCCGGCGGGGAAAGCCGCGGAGACCGAGCAGCCGCAACGGCGATGAGCGTGAGCTAACCGCCGTGACGCGTCGACTGGCACGAAACGCGCTCGGTGGTCATCCCGAGCCTTTCGAAAGTGAGGGTGACCGCGCGGTCCTTGAGCGGGCTTGTCACGTGCGCAACCCCGGCGGGCACCGTGTAGAGCTGCCGCGGCACCATCTCGACCCGTTCGTTGGCCGTCTCGAGCAGCATCAGGCCTTCGATGACGAGAAAGGCCTGATCGGAATCGGGATGGCGATGCCAGAAGAAGCCATCGGTCACCACGCTCATGCGGATCACGTGATCGTCAACTTCAGTGAGCGCGAAGTCCGAGTACCGGCCCTGGGCCGCGGCCGCGGCGGCAGCCAAGACAATCAGGGTCTGTTTGCCGTCATTGGGTAGCGCGTCGCCAGCCATCTTCCACGATCCAATCAGAATGCGTATGAGCGCCATGCCGACGAACGCCGCGACGACGAACGCCGCTTCTCCTCCGTCGCCGACGGGGCACTCTCGATCAGACTGCCGCTCTCCGCGCTGGGCAGTAGCCGCGCCGATGCGACCCCAGAGGCGTCAAGCAGAACACGCTTCCTATCGTGCGGCGACGAGAATCTCGGCCTCGTCGGCGCGGAACGAGCCGACGAGGTTGTTCGCCTGCGCCCGCTCCGTGACGTTGTGGACCGGCGTCCCGGCCGGGCGCACGTCGATCGTGAACTCGATGCCCAACTTGCCCGAGACGCGCATGAGCGTCTCCATGCCGGGATTGACCTCGCCGAGCTCCAGCCGGGCGACTTGGGGCTGCTTTATGCCGAGGCGTTCGGAGAGCTCGCGCTGCGAGAGCTCGTGCTCGGAGCGGTAGCGGACAATCGCGACCGCCACCGCACGCGCAAGCGCGGTGCGCTCCCACTCAGCACGGAATTCCGGATCGCGGCTGAGCTGCTCGGCGATCAGCTTGTCGTTGGTCTTCATCTCACTCAGCTTCATGCCACACCATGATAACACTGCTGTTATCGGCACTTTGGCGCCGCCGCTCAATTGACTTCGATTTGCCCGAAGCGCTCGGCCGCTCGCACGACCGCGGCGTCGTAACCACGTGAGTTGATCTGCGCTTCGGGCGCGACGGCCAGGATCACGAACGACGAGGGGCTGATGCGGCGGTAGATCGGCCGCCATCGGCTACGGCCAGCTCGCGGTCGGAGTTCGCGGAGGCCCTGGCCCCGGTAGCCCTCGCAATCTTCCTGATCCGCGCGCACCCGTCCTCGTCGCCGCACACGTACCAGGCCCCGTTCGTCTTGTCGGCCGCACGCCAGCTCGCATGCAACCGGAGAATCGCCTTGAGGCGCTCGGCCAATTTCTGCGCCAGCTCGACCTCGATGGCGACCGGTCGGCCATCGGGCCGGATGCCGACGAGGTCCGGTCGGTGGCCGGACGTGTGCGGTCCCTTGTGATCGCGCCAGGAGATCTCAGGCCGACCAGTCGTCGCGGCCGAGCAGCTCGCGCCCGCCGATGAACTCCCGGTCGCGGACCGTGAGCCAGGCTGCCATCCAGGCGCAGCCACAATGGTGCGCCCACCAGGTCAGGCCAGGCTCACCGGCGGCGTGGACCGGGACGTTCGCCACGGCCACGCCGATCCGGCTAGCCACGACAGCGAGCCATTTCCCCGGGTCATCGGATACCGAGCAAGCCAGCCCTGCCGCTCCAGCCGTCGAGCATGGCTCCTCGCCGCCACCTCACTCCATCCCATCGCACACCGCCATGCATCCAACGGTGCCGGTCCCAGCCTCGACAGCCACCGCAGCCCCTCCATCGTCGCTGGCCCCGGCCGTAACACCCGAGTCATCTCCACCCTCCAGAGATCCGACTACGTCCGCGACCAGTCCACCTCCGCCCCTGCTGCCCACCGCCCGCCCGAGCCCTCGATCCCGTACCAGCATGGGTGGAGGCGGGTCTGGTGTTTCGCCGCTCGCAACAGGTCAGGAAACACTTTGTGCAACACCGCTGGAGGTGCGCCCCAGTCCGCGCGGACCTGGTACGGGAACACCTCGAGCCCGAAGTTCGGTCGCGGCGACCAGCGGATGCCAGCGAGGGTCGAGGCGTTGAGCAGCGTCGAGGCCATGTGCTCGCACGAGTCGCGAGGCGGCGGAGCCGGCCGATGTATCCGGGGGCCGGCGGAACGTATGCGCTCGCGTCGATCGCGTCCGCGAAGCGGTCGTTGGCGATCTGCAGGAGCGCAACTGCTGACAGCATGCGCTCGAGGTTCTGAACGCCACACGATCCACTTGCGGACACCGGCGCGCGACGCCTTCAGCTGGCCCTTGCTCACCCACTGGCGGACCGTTGCCGGGTTGACCCAGAGCTCGTCCGCGATGTCGGCCAGGGTCAGCCAGGCATCCGCTGCTTCGCGCTCTTCGTCCGTGATACAGGGCTTTGAAAGTACCGCTACCGGGATTCGAACCCGGGTTACCGCCGTGAGAGGGCGGCGTCCTAGTCCCCTAGACGATAGCGGCGGGGTATTGATTTGCAGGGACTATGTGTTCCTGCGATGCGCTCGACCGGAACCGACCCCTGGATCGACCGGTGAGCACCCGACCCGAGGGTAGCGCGACGTCGGATCAGACGGCGCGAGCGAGGGTGTGACACCGGTACTTCACTGTCTATATGCCGACGAAGCGCCGACGACACGCGATCACGGAGACCCCGCCGGTGCAGGCTGCGCTCGATGAGCTTCGGCAGGAGCTCGGGGAGGACGGCTGGGCGCTGGGGGAGTTGGTGGTGCTTGGTGCGGGGGACAAGTTGGAGGCGATCCGATCCGAGCGCGCGAATGATGCGGTCAAGCGTCGACGGCTTGCCGATCGGGTGCGTTCGCGCACAACGGGCGTCGACGTCGCCGCCGCCAACGAGGTCCGCTCGGGGGGCTGGGCGCGCGTGTGACGGCCGAGCTGTTACTGGACAACTCGGCGTGGGCGAGACTTGGTCAAGTCGCGCTCGCGCAGGATCGTGCTGACGAGATCGCCGGGTGGCTGGAGCAAGGGCGGATTGCCACTTGCCTGCCGTTCCTACTGGAGGCCGGATACTGGCCGCTCTGATCATCGCCGCGCTGGCCGATACGCACGGTCTCGGGATCTTGCACTACGACGACGACGACTACGAGATCGTCGGCGAGAAGACCGATCTGCGCTTCGACGGCGTATGGCTCGCTCCGCGGGGATCCATCTGACCGAGCTCGGCGCGGTCACCCGGAGCCGGATCGCTCAGCGGCGGTTCATCCCCAGCTTCTGGTGAGCGACTCTCGTCGTTGACATGGCATTGCGCCGCGCGCCGCGTAAGATTTCAGATCGTGCGCGACGGCTGGGGCGAATGAGCACTGACACGGCGGAGCTGCCCCGCTGGGACGTCGAGTCGATCTTCTCGTCGCTTGACTCCCCCGAGTACGTCTCGGCCCGTGCGGCCTGGCGGGCGAGCCTCGATGAGCTGCGGGAGCTGTTCGAGCGCCACGGGATCGGTGGCGACGCCGCGCCGGCGTCGGCTGACGAGGCCGGTCGGACGCTTGACGAGGTGATCGCGGCGGCGAGCGCGCTGGAGGGGTCCACGCGCCGGCTCAGCACGTACGTCAACGCGCTGGTGAGCACCGACGCCTCGGACACCGCGGCCGTCGCCGAGCTGTCACGGTTGTCGGCCGACGCCGCGGCGATCGCGTCGCTGCAGACGCGGCTCAACGGATGGATCGCGGCCGTCGGTCCGGAGGTGCTCGCCCAGACCTCGGCAACCGCCGCGGAGCACGTGAGCTGGCTGCGGCGCTGCGCCGAGCGCGCCGCTCACGAGATGAGCGAGCGTGAGGAGGATCTGCTGGCGGCGATCGAGGTCCCGGGCGTCCAGGGTTCCGCCACCCTGGCCGGCGAGCTCAGCTCGACGCTGACGGGCACGCTGCGCGGCGAGTCCCGACCGATCTCGGTCCTGCGCGGCATGGCCGCGGAGGACGATCCGCAACTGCGCCGGGACGCCTATGACGCCGAGCTCGCCGCCTGGGAGACGATCGCGACCCCGATGGCGGCCTGCCTGAACGCGATCGCGGGGCATGCGACGGTCGTGAACCGGCGGCGGGGCTGGCCGGACCTGCTGTCGGCGGCTCTCTGGCAGAACCGGGTGACGCCGGAGATCCTGGAGGCCATGCAGGCGGCCGCGCGCGAGAGCTTTCCGGACTTTCGCCGCTTTCTGACCGCCAAGGCGCAGGTCCACGGCCACGCCGGCGCGCTCCCGTGGTGGGACCTGGTGGCGCCGGTGCCGGGCGCGGGGGCCTATGACTGGCCGGCGGCGGAGGCTGCCGTGACCGAGGCGTTCGTCACCTTCTCACCGCGGCTTCAGGAGCTCGCCGCGCGGGCCTTCCGCGAACGGTGGGTGGACGCCGAGCCGCGGCCGGGCAAGCGCGGCGGGGGGTTCTGCATGTCGATCGGCGAGGGTGCGTCGCGGATCCTCATGAACTACGACGGCAGCTTCGACAGCGTCCAGACGCTCGCGCACGAGCTCGGCCACGCCTACCACAACCTCACCCTCGCCTCCCGGCCCCCGCTGCTGCGTCCGACGCCGATGGCGCTCGCGGAGACCGCGAGCATCTTCTGCGAGACGATCATGGTGCAGGCGGGGCTCGACGGCGCCGGCGACCGTGAACGACTCGCCTTGCTCAACGTCGACCTCCTGGGAGCCACCCAGGTGGTCGTCGACATCGACTCGCGGTTCCGCTTTGAGTCCGAGCTGTTCCGGCGGCGCGCCGACGCCCCACTGTCGGTCCAGGAGCTGTGTGATGCGATGACCACGGCGCAGGCCGGCACCTACGGCGACGGGGTCGATCCCGCCACTTACCACCCCTGGATGTGGGCGGTCAAGCCGCACTACTACAACGTCAACCATCACTTCTACAACTGGCCCTACTGCTTCGGGCTGCTGTTCGGCATCGGCCTCTACGCGCGCTACCGGGCCGACCCGTCGGGCTTCCGCGCCGATTACGACGAGCTGCTGTCCCGAACCGGGATGCTCGACGCCCGCGAGCTTGCCTCACGGTTCGGAATCGACCTCACCGATCTGGCGTTCTGGCGGTCAAGCCTCGACGTCATCCGGGGGCGGATCGACGATTTCGTCACGCTCGCGGCGGGCGGCTGAGCTGCGCGTCGATCCCGGCGCGTTCGCATCACAGCGGCGGGACCTGGTTGTTGACCTGAGGCCCGTGGTACAGGTGATCGTGGTCGGCGCATCCGCCCGGAAAGGTGAACTGGACGCTGTCGCTGCGCACGTTGTTGTAACTCGCGAACAGGGTCACGTGGCCCTGGGTCCCGACGGGGCATTGCGCGTCGGTGCTGCTCTGCACCTGCACCACGATCTTCATGATGTTGCCGGGAACGCCCCACAGCACGGCGACGTGTGAGTGGTAGACCAGGTGGTGCTCGACGGTCATGATGATCAGCCGATCCGGCTGGTTACGCACCCGGTCGACCTGACAGAGGATCCCCGACACGGTGTTGGCCGCCAGATTGATCTGACCGTGCCCGCGGGCATAACTGCCGGTGGCGCCGGTGATCGGTGCGCCGGTGTGAAAGCCCCACGGCGGAATCCCGCCCACGATCGGAACCTGCGCGCAGTACTGGACCGGCCGGCCGGCGGCCGAACCGGTCAGCCCGAGCATCGCCAACACCGGCGTCACCACGAGGACGGCCAGACCACGCCGCCATGAGAATGGACCGCCCCGCATTCCGGTGCGATCTTACCCACCGCCACTCCGAACGCCGCTGCGGTCGACCTCGGCGCTTGAGGGCCGGGCGCGGAGCATCTCCAGCCACGCGGTGACCCGGGGGTGGCGGGCCGGATCGGGCATCAGCTCCGGCTTCCATGCCGGCAGCCGCACGGCCAGCGGGATCGCGGCCAGGTCGGCCAGGGTGGGGCGGTCTCCGGCGACCAGCCACGATCCGCCGGCGCGGGCCAGCAGCTCCTCGGTCGGCGCCCAGCGCCGACTCAGACGGTCGCGCAGGGTCGCGACGAGGTCGGGATGGTCCTCCGGATCGAGCCCGAAGGCCTCCTTGCGCATCGAGAGAAAGAAGTTGGTCGTGAGCTCGTCGTCGACCCAGCGCAGCAGCCCACGGGCGACCGCGCGAGCCGCCGGGTCCGCCGGCCACAGCGAGGGGTCGGGATGGGTCTCCTCGAGCCATTCGCAGATCGCCGTCGACTCGCGGATGCCGACGTCTCCGATCTCCAGCACGGGAACGCGGACGCTCGGATTGAGCTCGCGCAGACGCGCCGGGCGCTCACGCGGGTCGATCTCCACCAGTTCGATCTCGACGCCCTTCTCCGCGAAGGCGATGCGGACCTTGCCGGAGAACGGCGACAGGTTCCAGGACCACAGGCGGGGTGTCGGCACCGGGGCAGAGTATGCGATCCGCGACCGCGGGCGACGTCAGCGGCTGCGCAGGCAGGCCGTCGGGCCGGACTGCTCGAACGTGGTCACGGTGCAGTAGGCCGAGGTCGGGTAATACGCGCCCATCGTCAGCTCGGGGAGTCCACGGAGAAACACGTGGGAGATCGACTGGAAGTACAACGAGCTCGCCAGAAGCTGGCGGTAGACGACGACATACGGCGGGTCGGGGGCCACATCAGCGGGTTGGAGCTCCAGCCAGTTGATCCCGTCCTGCGGGATGGCGTTGGTCGGTCGGTTGGCCGCCGTGGAGATCACGAACGTCGCGTATCCGCCGCTGGTGACCGTGTTGGCGTCGTCGAGGCATCCCGCGACGACGTCGAAGACGTCGTACTGCTCGCAGATCGACCAGTATCGGACCTGCTTGCCCTGCTGCCACGGTGGCTGACCGGTGTCGGTGTCCGGAAAGCTGGGGGTCTTCATCCGGAACACGACGACCTCGTTGGTGTTCGGATACAGATATGCGCCCAGGTAGGCGTTGTCGGGGTCACGGAACGATGCGGCGGCTTGGGTGTTGCTGGGCGGGACACCCCATTCCGGCACCGAGGGCTCCCCGGAGAGCGCGTCGGAGCGCAGCAGCCGGGAGGGGGAGGGGAACTCCGGTGCGGATGACGAATCCGCGCCGCTGTAGCACCCCCCGTAGCTCTGCACGTTGCCGCCGTTGACCGAGGAGGTCTCGCTCGGCAGCCCCGCGCCGCCGGTCGGATCGCCGGCCACGTTGGTGTCATAGACCCGGTAGATGATGGACACCGTGTCGCCGTCGGTCGTTCCCGTGTAGATCGTGTTCGCCGGGGGGCGGCGCGGCGCGGCGCCCGCGACCACGGTGAGCGCATAGGTTCCGGCACCGGTCTTTCCCGTCTGGAACCGGTTCACGCCCGACGCCGGCGCAAGCTCGGCATCGTGCAGATGCGACAGACCGGAGATCGACAGGTCGTCCGGTCCGTCGTACATCGCGTAGGCCATGTATCGCGCCGTCGGGTAGGCGCCCTGAAAGGTCAGCTGCACCCCAGGATCAGACACCATCGTCGTCGCCCAGTAGCTGGCGTTGGTGTCGGTCCCCGTCTCCTGCCCGTTGGTGTACTGCAGCTGCCACGCGCACGGAGCGCCAGTCGCGGTGGACGCCCGCAACGCCGGGCGGATCGCCGCCCCTGCGCTGCTCACCGCGGCGAGGCCGACCACGCACATGAGCGTGACGACACGCGCCACCGCCGGGGCGGCCCTCGGCCACGACGTCACATGTTTCATCGCGGCCCAGTGGACTGTCGTACCACTGTGGACTCCTGGGGAAGGCTCCAATACCTCACTAAACTTACTGCACGTTAATATGGTCCCCGTCAGCGCGCGGCCCAGATCCCCCCGTCGACCGGGATGATCGCCCCGGTCACGTAGGCGCCCGCCCGGCTGGCGAGAAAGACGGCGGTGCCGGCCATGTCGTCGGGGCGTCCGATGCGACCGAGCGGAGAGGCGGCGGCGATCGCGTCACCGAACTGCGACAGCGTCGCGGCCATCATCTTGGACTCAAACGGCCCGGGGGCGATCGCGTTGACGGTGATCTGGCGCGGCCCCAGCTCGGCGGCCAGCACACGGGTCAGCTGATGGACGCCGGCCTTGCTGGTGGAGTAGGAGTAGGTCGGCATGCCGGGGACCCGCAGGCCGTCGATCGAGCCGATGTTGATCACGCGCGACGGGTCGTCCTGGGTCGCGCGCGCCTCCAGCGCGCCGAGGAACGCCCGGGTGCAGAAGAACGGCGCCTTCAGGTTGAGCGCGAGCACCTTGTCCCAGCCCCCGTCGGGGAACTGCTCCAGCGGCTCGCCCCAGGTGGCCCCGGCATTGTTGACGAGGATGTCGACGTGCGGGCTGCGCTGGGCCACCTCGGCGGCCAGACGCACGCACTCGGCCTCGGTCGACAGATCGGCGGGGATCGAGGCGACCGTCCCGTCGGCCGACAGCTCGGCCACCGCGGCCTCGCCGGCCTCGGCCTTGCGCGAGCTCACGTACACCTGCGCCCCTGCCTGCAGCAGGCCCCGCGCGATCATCAGCCCGATGCCCCGGGTCCCCCCGGTCACCACGGCCACCTTGCCCGTCAGGTCAAACAACTGCACGTCGCACACCTCCCGCTCGATCAGCTCCCTTGGTCCGGCGCCGACAGCATAAGCCGCCCCCCGCCGCCTCGCGCCCGCGCCACTGCGCCGGACTTCCCGTCGTGCCGCTCCCGCCGCGCCGCGCCCGCGGCTCTCGTAAAGTCTCCCCGTCGATGGCCCCCGACGCCTCGCCACGCCGCCCGTCACCGACCGACCCCCTGGGGATCCTCGACGACGTCCGCGCGCGGACCGCCGAGACGCTCGCGCTCGCCTCCCAGCACCTGGATCCGTCGCTCGTCGACGTGCTCTCGATCCTCGGCTACGACCGCGACTACGCCCGCGCCCAGGGCAGCTTTCTCTACGACCTGGACGGCCGGGAGTACCTGGACTTCCACAGCGGGGAGGGGTTCTCCAGCCTCGGCCACAACCACCCCGACATCGCCGCGGTGCTGCACGCGACGATGGACGCGGAGCTGGTCGAGGGGGTGCAGATCCAGTATTCGCCGCTGGCCGGGATGCTCGCCGAGGCGCTGCTGCAACGCCTGCCACGGTCGCTGGACTCGGTGTTCTTCGGCTCCACCGGCGCCGAGATGGTCGACTCGGCGATGAAGTTCGCGCGGGCGGCGACCGGCCGCAGGGAGATCATCTCGACCGACGGGGGGTATCACGGCGTCACCTACGGCCCGCTCTCGATCGTCGGCGAGGACTTCTTCAAGGAGGGTTTCGGGCCGCTGCTGCCGGGTTGCCGGCGGGTGCCCCATGGTGATCTCGACGCGCTTGAGAAGGCGCTGAAGAAGCGTCGGGCGGCCGCGTTCATCGTCGAGCCGATCCAGGGCGTCGGGGTCAACCCACCCCCCGAGGGCTACCTGCAGGGCGCCCAGGAGCTGTGCCGGCGCTACGGCACGCTGTTCGTGCTCGACGAGGTGCAGACCGGCCTGGCCCGCACCGGACGCTGGTTCGCGCTCGAGCACTGGAACCTCGAGCCCGACATCGTCACGCTCGCCAAGGCGCTGTCGGGCGGTTTCATGCCGACCGGCGCGATGATCACCCGGCGGGAGATCTTCCAGAAGGCGGTCGGGACGCTCGAGCGCTGCTACGTGCAGCAGTCGACCTATGGGCGCAACCGGCTGTCGATGGCGGCGGGGCTGGCTGCGATCCGGGTGATCGAGCGCGACGGGCTGGTCGAGCACGCGGCGCGCATGGGGGAGATCCTCAAACGCGGCTTGGAGACGCTGCGCGACCGGTATGAGATGGTCAAGGAGATTCGCGGCCTCGGGCTGATGTGGGGCATCGAGCTGACCGCTCCGAGCTCGACGCTGGCCAAGCTCAACTGGCACCTCATGCACCTCGCCTCCGAGGGCCTGTTCCCCCAGCTGGTCGTGATCCCGCTGCACCGTGACCACGGCGTGATCACGATGGCCTCGGGCAAGAACGACGTGATCAAGCTGCTGCCCGCCCTGACCGTGTCCGAGGCCGAGATCGAGCGCTTCCTGACTGCCCTGGACGCGGTGCTCGCCGACCTGCACGGGCCGGCGAGTCGCAACTGGGGGGTCGTGCGCGAGATCGCCACCACGACGATGCGCCGCCACCTCTCGCGCCAGGACCCGCACGCCACCGGTCTGGCTCCGTTCCGCGGCACGCCGGTCGACACCACGCGCGCGGACGTGTACCTGATCACCGGAGCCAGCGGCTTCATCGGCGGCCACCTCGCCGAGCGGCTGCGGGCCGAGGGCCGGCAGGTGCGGTGCCTGGTCCGGTCCGGCAGCGACACGCGCCATCTGGAGCGCCTCGGGGTCGAGCTGGCCCCGGGCTCGCTGGAGCATCCTCGGTCACTGCAGCGCGCGGTGGAGGGCTGCACGTATGTCGTGCACTGCGGGGCGATGGTCAGCGACTGGGGCACCGTGCAGGAGATCGAGCGGACCAACGTCGCCGGCACCCGCCATCTGCTGGAGGCCGCCGCCCGGGCCTCGGTTCGGCGCTTCGTGCACGTGAGCAGCACCGACATCTACGGCTATCCCGGGTCCGCCGCGGTCGAGGAGAATCATCCGCCCGCCGGGTTTCGCAACTGGTATGCCCAGACCAAGCTCGACGCCGAGTCCGAGGTCCGCAGCGTCGCCGCCCGCCAGGGCCTTGACACCGTCGTGCTGCGCCCCTCGACGGTCTGGGGGCCGCGCTCGGTCGACGTGGTGGGCGAGATCGGCGGCGCGATCCGGGGTGGCTACATGCTGCTGGTCGACCGCGGGCGGCGCATCGCCGGCCTGGTCTACATCGACAACCTGATCGACGCGATGCTGCTCGCCCTGCGCGAGGACGCCGCCCGCGGCGAGGCGTTCAACGTCACCGACGGCCTGCCGGTCACCTGGAAGCAGTTCACCGACGGCCTGGCGGCCGGGATCGGCGCCCGCTCGGCGCGGTTCTCGATGCCCTACCCGGTGGCGACGTCGGTGGGAACCTGTCTGGAGCACAGCTACCGCTTCCTGCGTCGCACCACTCACCTGAGCGCCCCGGCGCTGCTCTCACGCCAGGCGGTGCACATCATGGGCACCGATCAGGACTTCTCCAACCGCAAGGCACGGGAGATCCTGGGCTGGGAGCCCCGGGTCGGCTATGACCAGGGGCTGGAGTCGACCGTCGCGTGGCTGCGCGACGACTATCTCGTCACGTAGCCGCCGCGCGCCGCGAGCGTCAGGTAGCCGGGCGCTGCGCGGAGCCAGATGCGTCCGTGGCGTCGGCCGGCGTCGCGTCGGCCGTCGTGTCGGCGAGCTCAGCGCAGTCCAGCTGGGGCGTCTCCGATCCGGTGAGGGTGTGGCGCAGCCCGACGAAGGCGACCGCGCCGAGCACCGCCGGCACCCCGAGCTGAAACGCGCGGTAGGCCAGCACCGACGCTGTGGCGATCGACAGCGGGCTGCCGTACAGCACGAGCGCCCCGATCAGACCGCCGTCGGTGCCCCCGATGCCTCCCGGCAGCGGGATCAGCCCGCCGAGCTGGCCGACCACGTAGCCGAACACGATCGGCGCGATCGGCCGGTGGGAGCCGAACGCCGTGAACGCGACCACCAGCGCCGCGATGTCGAAGCCGAGGTAGCCCAGCGCGCCGAGGATCGCCCGCCAGCGCCGCTCGCGGATGAGCGCTCCCACGTCGCGGATGCCGCCGCCCAGCGAGACGACGAAGATCCGGAGCTTGCCCGCCAGCGAGCCCTCCAGCCAGCGTTCGTGATACAGCCGGCGCAGGAGCACCGGCAGCGCGGCGATGACCGCCGCCGCCACCCAGGCCAGGCCGCTGAACACGATCGTCGGGACCACCGGGATGTCGCCGGCGAACAGCCCGGTGAGCAGCAGCGGGCCGAGTACGGCGGTGACCGCGAAGTTGGGAATCGAGGTGAGCACGAAGAACGCGACGCTGCGGCGACCGATGTGCTCGGTCGACATCCCGCCCTGGTGCAGCGCCCACGCGCCGAGCGCCAGGCCGCCCGCGCCGCCGGTGGGCACCAGCACGTTGGTCGCCTGCTCGGCCATCCCCAGCCGGTAGCTGAAGCGCCAGCTCATGCCGGGACAGAAGACGTCCCGGAAGGCGACGATGTTCGACAGGCACGACCCGAGCTTGAGCAACCCGATGACGACCAGCAGCCGCACGTCGACGGTGCTGAACCGGGCGCGCAGCGTCCCCAGACCAGGCAGCGACACGACGAGCGCCGCGATCACCGCGATGATGATCGCCAGGCCGATCAGCCGGCGAACGAGGTGCCGCGAATCGAGCTCGTCGGGCATGTCCTCCGGAGTCTGATTGCGCTCTGGAGAGGTCGCTGCCATCTCCTCAACTTACCTCGGTTCTCGGCGCGGCTGGGAAAAACGGGCCCGAACAGGCGCGCCGCTGCAGGCCCTTGGCTACCCTCGTCTGGTGAGCGACGGTCGCGACGGAGTCGACCTGACGCGGCGGCGGTTCCTCGTCGGCGGGGCTTCGCTGGCCGTCGGAGGGGTGGCCGCCGGAGCCGTCGTGCAGGAGACCTCCGGCGGCGGGCACGCCGGTTCTCCCCAGACGACGGCCGCGCCGGTGCTGCCGCGGGTCGCGCTCGGGCGCCAGCCGGCCGGACTGCCGGTGCGCCAGCACGCCTGGACTCACACCTTCGCCGTCGACACCGACGGCAATCCGATCGCCCCCCGCCACGATCGACTGCTGTTCTTCGACGTCCGCGGCCGGCCCACCCCGCGCCATGCCCGGATCCTCGAGGCGGCGCTGCGCACGCTGGAGCGCCGGTATCGATGGGGCCCGGCGGGACTGCTGTTCACCGTCGGCTGGGGCCCGCGGTACTTCACTGCCGGACTGGCCGGCACCGCTCCGATCCCGGCCGCCCGCGCCCTGTCTGACTTCGAGCTGCCCACGATCGACGACTACGAGCTGTGCCTGCACCTCGCCTGCGACGATCCCGCGCGGCTGGCCGACGTCGAGGCCGCGCTGCTGCACGGCGCACCGCTGCCGGGCGCCGACGGGCCGCTGAACCTGTCGGCCGCGCTGGAATGGCGCGAGACCCGGACGGGCTTCACCGGCGCCGGCCTGCCCGCGGCCCACCAGGAGGTCGGGGGCATCCCCGGCGGCCGCCCGGTGAGCGAGACGGCGCCACAGTTCATGGGGTTTCGGTCAAACCTCAAGCGCAACCAGGCCACCGAGGACGCGGTCACGATCGACGGCGGAGCGTTCGCCCAGGGCACGACGATGGCCGTCAGCTACATGCGCCTGCGTCTGGACAGCTGGTACGGGCCGCTCAGCGAGGAGGAGCGGGTGGCGCGCATGTACGCGCCGCAGGTCACGCCACGCCAGGCCGCCCACTTCACCACCGACGCCGAGTCTGACCCCGGCAAGCTGGACCAGGCGATCTCCCGCTACGGGGTGATCGGCCATTCCCAGACCTCGGCCCGGGCCCGCCGCCACGGCAAGCCGCTGATCCTGCGCCGGGATTTCAACTCCACCGACGGCGGACAGGCGGGGCTGCACTTCGTCTCCCTGCAGCGCACGATCGAGGACTTCGTGACCACGCGCACGGCGATGAACGCCTCCAGCGCCCAGCTGAGCAACCCCGCGATCACCGACACCGTCAACAACGGCATCAACGAGTTCATCTTCGTCCTGCGCCGCGCCAACTACATCGTGCCCTCCCGGCGCGAGCGGTCGTTCCCGCAGCTGCCCGGCAGGTTGGCCTAGACAGAAGCGGCGATCAGACCTTGGTGGCGGTCTTGGAGAAGATGTCTGAGATCGAGCCGCCGAGAAAGACCGCCGCGAGGATCACCACGAGGGCGATCACCCCGATCAGAAGCGCGTATTCGACCATCGTCTGTCCCGACGGGGCGGCGAGCCGGAGGTGCAGGGATCGAATCCAGTCCACGCGTCATCATCGGCGCTTCATGAGGGAGCTTGAGCGTCCCGGCGCATACGCGGACGCCGATACGAGGCGCGGCTCAGCCGCCCCAGACCTCCTCGGCGACGGTGACGATCAGCTCGAGCTTGGCCCGCTCCTCGTCGATCGTCAGCTTGTTGCCCTCCTCGGTGGAGGAGAAGCCGCACTGCGGTGAGAGGCACAGCTGTTCGATGTCGACATAGCGCGAGGCATCCTCGATGCGCCGCTTGAGCAGGTCGGGGTCCTCCAGGTCCGGGCGCTTGGTCGTCACCAGGCCGAGCACGACGAGCTTGCCCGCCGGCACATGGCGCAACGGCTCAAACGTCCCTGAGCGCTCGTCGTCGAACTCCAGGAAGTAGCCGTCGACGTTCAGGTCGCCGAACAGCGCCTCGGCGACGAAGTCATAGCCGCCCTCGGCGGCCCACATCGACTGGTTGTTGCCGCGACACAGGTGCGTGGTGACGACCAGGTCCTCGGGCTTGCCGTCCAGGATGCGGTTGATGTTGGCGATGTACTGCTCGTGGAGGTGGTCGGGGTCGCCGCCGATCTCGGCGATGTGCGCCCGCTGGGCCGGGTCGTTGACGTAGGCCAGGCTCGTGTCGTCGAGCTGCAGGTAGCGGCAGCCGAGCGCGTAGACGCCCTCCAGCTGGGCCCGGTAGGCGGCGACCAGGTCATCCCAGAACGCGGCGGGATCCGGATAGGCGGTGTCGTCGATCGAGGAGTTGCCGCCCCGGTAGTGGACCATGCTCGGCGACGGGATCGTGAGCTTCGGCGTCTGCCCGGAGTCGGCGTGGTCGCGCAGGAAGCTGAACGCGTCGGCGAAGATCGTGCGCGGCAGCGTCACCTGGGAGGTGACGGCCATCGCCGGCGGCGCGTAGTCGTACTCGCCCTCCTCGCTGCGGAACTGGACGTGCAGCGACTCGCCGGCCACCTGCTCGACCCCGCCGAGCTGGTAGATGAAGTCCATATGCCACGAGGTCCGGCGAAACTCGCCGTCGGTCACCGTCTGCAGGCCGGCCTGGCGCTGCAGTTCGATCGCGTCGAGGATCGCCGCGTCCTCGGCGGCACGCAGCGCCTCGGCGTCGATCCGCCCGGCCTTGGCGTCGGCGCGTGCCCGGGTCAACTCGGGCGGACGCAGCAGGCTGCCGACGTGGTCGGCGCGAAACGGCGCAAGCTCGCGTCGGGACATGATCATTTCCTCTCTCTCGGGGGACGCGCCGGCCGGTGGCGAGCGGCGCGAGGTATTCAGAACTCCAGCTGCAGGCCCACGCGCAGCAGGGTGAACCGCGGGCGGGTCGCGGTCGAGTAGCGCTTGACGGTATCGACCTGGGTCCGGTAGCTGGTGGTGTGCGGGGTGGCGGGGTACAGCGGCTTGCGCACGCGCAGCACCCCGCACGGGGCCGAGGCCCTGCCGAAGGCCTGGCGCGCCACCTGCCGGTGCTTGACCAGGTAATGCACCCAGATCGTCTTGCCCGCCGGCCATCCGGAGAAGACCCAGCCGGTCGGCTCGGTCAGCGCCTTGTCACCGCGCGCGGACGGCGTCGAACCGTGGCCGGCGCCGAGGATCGAGATCTCGGTCGCGGTCGTGGCCACGATCGCGGGCGCCGTGGCCGACGGTTGGGTGGCGATGATCGTGTCCCGCTGCTGACCCGGCGTCGTCAGGACCAGGCTCGGGCCGGGGAAGCGAGCGTCCAGCGCGCCGGCCGCGGTAGCCGTCGCGGTTGCGTGCAGCGTGCCGGAGGAGTCGGTGATGGCGACCTGCCCGCCGGGCGCAAATCCCGCACCGGCGAGCGTCATCGGCGGTGCGCTGGGGCCCGTCCGCACGTAGCAGGCCCGGTCGACGCTGATCGTGGCCGCGCTGGCGGCGGAGGCGGTGAGCGCGAACGACAACGGCGCCACTGCCGCGGCTGACGCGGCTGCGATCGCGATCCTGCGCACGGCGCGAGTCTACCGGCGGGAGGCGGTCAGGACTCCAGGCGTGAGACGTCGTAGCCGGCCGTCGCCAGCGCGGCGATGATCGCGGTCCCATGCTCGCGGCCGCGGGTCTCGACGGTGAGCTCGACTCCGGTCTCACGCACGTGCAGCGGCGACGCGTCGCGCACGTGATCGGCATGCACGACGTTGCCGCCGGTCTGGGCCAGCGCGGTCAACAACGTGGCCAGCGCGCCCGGCCGGTCGGAGATCCGCGTGAACAGCCGCATCCGCCGACCCTCGGTGGCCTCATGGCGCTGGGCGATCACGGCCAGGAGCCCGGCGTCGACGTTGCCACCCGACAGGATCACGGCCGTGCACCCCTTCGAGGCCAACGACAGCTTGCCGGCCATCAGCGCCGCGACGCCGACGGCGCCGCCACCCTCGACGACGAGCTTTGAGCGCTCCAGCAGCCAGACCATCGCATCGGCGGTCTCGTCCTCGTCGACGACGACGATCTCGTCGACCCATCGCCGCACGAGCGCCAGCGTCGTCTCACCCGGACGCTTGACCGCGATGCCGTCGGCGATCGTCGCATGGGGTGCGACCGTCTGCGGCGTGCCCTGGGCCAGCGAGCCGGGAAACGCCGCGCAGGCCGACACCTGCACGCCGATCACGCGCACCTGCGGCCGCGCCGCCTTGATCACCCCGGCGACGCCGGAGATCAGACCGCCGCCGCCGACCGGGACGACGACGGTCCCCAGATCAGGCACGTCGTGCAGCAGCTCGAGCCCGAGCGTGGCCTGTCCGAGGATCACGTCGGGATCATCGAACGGGTGCACGAACCCGGCCCCGAGCTCGGACGCCCGCGCGTGGGCCTTGGCCACGGCGTCGTCGACGGACTCGGCGCTGAGATCGACACTGGCGCCGAACGCCTGCACCGCCGCGACCTTGGCCACCGGCGCCTCGCGCGGCATGAACACCTCACAGGGGATCCCGCGGGCGCGCGCGGCGTAGGCCAGCGACTGGCCATGGTTGCCCGCGCTGCCGGCGACGACCGCGGTCGGGTGGGTCAGGCGGGCGATCTTGTGCGCGGCCCCGCGCAGCTTGAACGAGCCGGTCCGCTGGAGGTTCTCGGCCTTGAGCACCACCTGCGCGCCGCAGCGCTCCGACAGGCTGCGGGAGGTGAGCAGCGGGGTGTGGCGTGCGAGCGCCGAGACGAGCTCGGCGGCCTCCCGAGCCTCGCCGCCGGCGATCCGCCGCACGACCTCGTCGGCGCCCGCGGCGACCTGGCTGGAGTCGATGCTCACCGTGCCGGGCGGTCAGTTCAGCTGACCGCGGGCGACCGCCACGCACGCCTCGCACCGCGGCCACGGCGGATTCCAGGGGTAGCCGGTCACGTCCTGGCCACACAGCGCGGTGTCGGGCTCGGTGTCGGTGACCAGATGGCAGAGCTCCTGAAAGCCATGGTCGTTGATCGACGGCACGTCCCGGCAGCCGGGGTGGACGTTGGGAAAGCGGGTGGGCGTCGTCGCCATGACGTGCGTCGGGAGCATACGCTCTGCGATCACCCGCTCTCCACCTGTCCGCCCATCACCTTGCGCAGGTGGGTGAACGGCTTGCCGTCACGCAGCTCCCGCACGACGGCGTCGATCAGCCCGTCGGACTCGATCATCCGCCCGTCGGTGACCGCCGCGACGGTCTGGCGCTTGCTCTGGATCAGCCGCGACATCGTCTCGTCGATCGTGTCGGCCGCCAGCAGATACCAGGCGGTGACCGCATCGTGCTGGCCGATGCGATGGCAGCGGTCCTCGGCCTGGTCGTGGATCGCCGGCGTCCACTCGAGCTCCAGGAAGGCGACGTTGGACGCGCGCGTGAGCGTGATCCCCTGCGCCGCGGCCCGCGTGGCGCAGATGATCAGCTGTGGGCCGTCGGGCCGCTGGAAGGCCGCGATCGACGCCTCGCGGGCGGGCAGCGGGTCGCTGCCCAGCAGGTGCAGGGCGTCGGGAAAGTGGTCCCGGACCGCCGTCTGAACCTCGACGTGACGGGCGAACACGACCAGCGCCTCCCCCGAGGCCAGGAAATCCTCGATCCAGGCCAGCGCGGCCGCGAGCTTGCCGCGCGCGGCGAGGCGCTGCAGCGTGCCCAGCTGGGCCAGGCGCTCCGCCCGCAGGGTGGCGGCGATCTTGGCGTTGAGCTCGGAGAGGTCCAACGGCTGGGTGCGCAGCCACTCGATCACGTCGCGCTGGGCGAGCCGGTACTCGGCCTGGTTGGTCAGCGCGATCGGCACGACCACCTGACGCTTGGCCGGCAGCTGGGGCAGGACGTCGACCTTGAGCCGGCGCACGAAGCAGCGGCGGCGCAGGTGCCAGTGCAGCCGCTCCTCCATCATCCGCCCTCGGAACTCGTGGGAGAACCGCGCGCCGGAGCCGAAGTCCCCCAGGCGGCCGATGACCCGCAGCTGGGCGATCAGCTCGTCGGGGTGGTTGAGCACGGGCGTGCCGGTGAGCGCGAGGCGCAGCCCGTCGCGGTGCACGGCGCCCGCCAGCCCCCGCACCGCCTGCGTGCGCTTGGCGCCGGGGTTCTTGCAGTAGTGGGCCTCGTCGACGACGATCGCGCGCGGGTGGCGACGGCCCAGGGCCTCGCGGTGAGCGGCGACGATCTCGTAGTTGAGGATCGTGATCTCACCGGCGGGGGGGACGGGGACGCGGCCGTTGATGACCGCCACCGAGCGATGGGGCAGCCAGTGGGCGGCCTCGCGCTCCCAGGTGAGCTTCATCGCCGCCGGGCAGACGACGATCGCCGGGAACGCGCCGTCGGCCTCCAGCGTCGCCAGCGCCTCGACGGTCTTGCCCAGCCCCTGCTCGTCGGCGATGAACGTGTTGCGCGCCTCCAGCGCGTAGCGCACCCCGGCCCACTGAAACGGCGCCAGCTCGCCGCCGAGCACCGCCGCGAGCCCGGGCACCGGATCGGCCGCCGTCATCCGCGACCGGGCGATCGCATCGGCGGCACGGCGGTTCTCGTCGCGCAGCGCCTCCAGGGCCTCCAGCGCCTCGCCGCGGACCTGCACCCCGTGTCGCACCAGGAACGGATCGAGCTCCTCGATCACCCATGGGTCAAGCGCCACGACGCGGGTGCCGCCGGACGCCTGCAGCCGCTCGAAGGCCTCGCCGACCTCGGGGTCCCAGCCGACCTCCAGGCGCAGCTCCTCGCCCGCGACGCCCCGTCGCCAGGCCAGCTGTGCGGGCGGCGGGGACTCCCCGTGCTCGATCGCCTGCAGGCAGCGTTCGGCGCCGGCGTCCAGGCGCGCGGACTGCTCGCCGCGCAGCACGCGGGCGACCTCGAGCGTGAGCGGTGCCAGCCGCCGGCCGTCGTGCTCGACGGCGACCGCGGCGAGCGCATCGGGCAGCGGTCCGGCCAGCGAGGTGAGGACCAGCCAGCCCGTGCCGTCGTGGCGCGTCGTGGAGACCGTTCCGATCCAGCGCCGGCGCACGCCGTCCAGCCACGCGTGGACATCGGCGTGGGCGTCGAGCTCGGGGCAGCGATCGAGCACCTCGGCGACCTTGAGCGCGGCCCAGTCCGAGGCCGGTGCCGACCACTCCCGCGAGTCCCAGTCAAAGCGGCGGTGGGGGATCGAGCGCGCCATCTCGACCAGCGCGCGGTCGTAGGGGAACGACAGGACGACGGTGAGCTGACCCTCGCGGTCGCGACGCAGCTCGACGTTGGGACGATCCTTCACCAGATCCATCACCGTGCCCTCACGGTAGTGGCGGGCGCGGCGCCGTCAATGGGCGACGAGCTCGGGCTCCGGCGTCGGTGCGGAGGCGGGCGGTCCGCCGGCGAGCCGCGCCGCGGTGCTGCGCGCCGTGCCCTCGGCCCAGGGCGTGGTGGTGATCACTCCCAGCACGAAGACGGCCACGCCGAGGCCGGCGACGATCCACCAGCTCGTGTGGCTGGCGCTGACGAAGGCCGACCCCAGCGTGCCGGTGGTGGCGCCGCCGGCGATCGCGCCCAGCACTGCGACCCCGAGCGTCGAGCCGACCTGGCGGCTGGTGGAGGCGATCGCGGCGGCGACGCCCGCCTGCGAGGGCGGCATCCCCGACACGGCGGTGTTGGTGATCGGCGGATTGAGCGCGCCGAAGCCCAGCCCGAAGAGCACGTAGGCGGACAGCAGGTAGAGCATGTCGGTATGGGCGGTCTCGCGGGTGAGCATCACCGCACTCGCGATCAGCGCGGCGCTGCCCACCAGCAGCGGGATCCGAGCCCCGCGGCTGCCCACCACCCGGCCTGAGACCGGAGCGACGAACAGGATCAGCCCGGCCATCGGCAGCACGTAGAGCCCCGCGGTCAAGGGTGAGAAACCGCGGACATCCTGCAGGTAGAGCGTGTTCAGGAACAGGAAGCCGCCGAGCGCCGCGAACGTCGCCACCGCGATCGCGCTCGCCCCGGAGAAGGGCGCGCTGCGAAAGAAGCGCACCTGGATCAGCGGCTCGCGACGACGCAGCTCGTAGTGCACCAGCGCGGTGAAGGCGATGACCACCACGGCGAACAGGGAGAGCGTCTGCGCGCTCGTCCAGCCCGCCGACGGCGCCTCGATGATCGAGTAGGTGAGCGCCGCGAGTCCGAGGATCACCAGCAGCTGGGCGACCGGATCGAGCTTGCGGGCGTGCGTGGCCCGGGACTCCGGCACATACCGGGCGGTCAGCACGATCGCCAGGATCGCGACCGGCACGTTGACCAGGAACACGGCGCGCCAGCCGACCGAATCCACCAGCGCACCGCCGACGACCGGTCCCAGCGCCATGCTGATGCCGATCACCCCGCCCCACACGCCGATCGCCTGGGCGCGCTCGCGCGGGTCGACGAACACGTTGCGGATGATCGACATCGCCACCGGGTTGAGCATCGACCCGCCGATCGCCTGCAGCACCCGGGCGGCGATCAGCAGCGGCAGGCTCGGCGCCAGCGCGCAGAGCAGCGATCCGAGGCCGAACAGCGACAGCCCGACCTGGAAGATCCGGCGTCGGCCGATCCGATCCGCGGTGGACCCCGACAGCATGAGCAGGCTGGCCAGCACGAGGGTGTAGGCGTCGATCGTCCATTGCAGGCCCGAGAACGACGAGTGCAGCGAGCGGTGGATCGCCGGCAGCGCGACGTTGACGATCGTGGTGTCCAGGCCGACGATGAGCAGGCTCATCGAGCAGATGGCGAGGATCAGCAGACGCGTGCGCCGGTCGGGCACGACCTGCTCGATCTCGTCGGGCTCACTCACGTGACGTCGAGGTTAGTCGGGCTCGTGCCCGAGTTCGCCACTGTCGCGCCGGTTCGCGGTTGCGATAGTCCGGATCCTCGATTATCGTTCGCCACGAGAGGAATGGTGAGCTATCGGACCCCCTGTCGACGTTGCGGTCTCGCCGCCTGTCGCCTGGTCATGTCCGCTGTCGCGCTGGCGATGATCGTCGCCCTGGGAGGTGGTTCGGCGACCGCCGACGCAGCGACCGGCTCCCCCAGCGCCTCCACGCTGCCGCCGATCCATCACGTGTTCGTGATCGTGCTGCAGAACGAAAACTACGTGTCGACGTTCGGAAGCGGGGGCTTTGGCTATGTGAAGTCGCTGCCCGCCCAGGGGGCGTTGCTGTCGGAGTACTACGGGACCGCCCACGATGCCGCGGCCGCCGACGTGGGACTCGTCTCCGGTCAGCCGCCCAACTTCCAGAACGAGCTCGACTGCCCGATCTATGACAACTTCATCTTTCCGACGATGCTGTCCGACGGAGTCGAATCCGGAAGCGGATGCGTCTACCCCGCCGGCGTGGCGAACATCGGCACGCAGCTGTCGGCCGCCGGCCTGACCTGGAAGGCCTACGAGGAGGACATGGGCAACGTCGCCACCCGCGAGGCCGCCGTCTGCGCGCACCCGACGCTCAACCGCTTCGACCCCACGCAGTACGCCGTCACCGGCGACGGCTACGTCCCGCGCCACGACCCGTTCGTCTACTTCCACTCGGTCATCGACAACGCGGCGTACTGCGACGCCCACGTCGTCGCGCTCGGCTCCTCGACCGGGGCGTTGCCGGCCGACGCAGTGGCCGGGGAGACCGGGCTGGCCACCGATCTGCAGCAGGTCTCGACGACGCCGAACTTCTCGATGATCACCCCCAACCTCTGCGACGGCGGCCACGACTTCCCGTGTACCAACCAGACGAGCGGCCTCTCCCGGCTGGGCGACATCAACAGCTTCCTGCAGACCTGGGTCCCGCTGATCACGAGCTCGCCCGCCTTCAAGCAGGACGGGCTGCTGGAGATCACCGTCGACGAGGCGCGCACCGACACCTCGGCCTGCTGCGGGGAGATGCCCGGTCCGAACTCCTCGATGCCGGGGATCTTCGGCCCCGGGGGTGGCCGGGTCGGGACGGTGCTGATCTCGCCCGACATCACGCCGGGCACCGTGACCGCGACCCCGTATAACCACTACTCCTCGCTGGCCACGTGGGAGCAGCTGTTCGGGCTGAGTCCGCTCGCCGAAGCGGCGACGGCGCCGACCTTCGGCGCCGACGTGTTCACCGCCGGCACGGGCTGACGCACGACCACCGTGCGGGTGGTCGTGCTCACCGGTCGCGACCTCGACCTCGCCGCGTTGTCGGCGGTCGCCCGAGCCGGTGCCGAGGTCCGGATCGCCGCGGCAGCGCGCGCCCGGATGGCGGCCGCGAACGCCGTCGTGCGCACCGCGGCGCGGTCCGGACGCCCCGTCTACGGAGTGACCACCGGCCTGGGCGCGCGGGTCACCGACGCGGTGTCTGACGCCGCCGGCACCGAGTTCTCGCTGAACACGATTCGCGGCCGCGCCACCGCGGTCGGCGAGCCGCTGGAACGCGAGCTCACGCGGGCGGCGATGGTGGTGCGCCTCAACGGCCTGTGCGCGGGCGGCGCCGGGACCAGCCTCGCCGTCGCCGACGCGCTCGCCGCCCTGCTCAACCACGGCCTGCATCCCGTGATTCCCCGCAGCGGCTCGGTCGGCGCCTCGGACCTGTGCCTGATGGCCCACGTGGGGCTGGCGTTGATCGGTGAGGGCGAGTGCGAGCGGGGTGCGGAGCGGATGCCCGCCGCCGAGGCCCTGGCGTCGGTCGGACTGGCGCCGCTGACGCCCGGCCCCAAGGACGGGCTGGCGATCTGCTCAAGCTCGGCGGTCGCGATCGGCGTGGCGGCGCTGGCGCTCGTCGACGCCGAGGCGTGCCTGGCCGCCGCCCAGATCTCGGCGGCGCTGTCGATGGAGGGCTTCCGCGCCAATCTCAGTCCGCTGGACCCCCGTGTGGTCGACGCGCGCCCCGCGCCGGGTCAGGCGTGGTCGGCCGCGGGCCTGCGCGAGCTGATGCGTGGCGGGGAGCTCGCGCGTGACGATTGTGATCACCCGTTCGGGTGGCAGGCGACCGTCCCGGGTGATCGTGTCGCGCGCCGCGTCCAGGATCCGCTCAGCTTTCGCTGCGCCAGCCAGATCCACGGCTCGCTGCGCACCGCGCTGGACCTGCTGGCGGGCGCGCTGGCGCCCGAGCTCAACGGCGCCGCCGACAACCCGCTGGTGCTCGCCGACTCCGAGGAGATCCTGTCGACGGGCAACTTCCACGGTCCCGGGCTGGCGCTCGCGCTCGACGCCTGCGCGATCGCCGTCGCCCAGGTCGCCCATGCCGCCGCACAGCGCCAGGCCCGGTTGAAGGTGACCCGCCATAGCGGCTTGCCGCGCAACCTCGTGCCCGACGACGGCAGCGCCCGCTCGGGGATGGCGCCGCTGAGCAAGACCGCGCACGCGCTCGTGCTGGAGATCCGCCACCTCGCCGCGCCGTTGGCGATCCACGCGATCGTCGCCGCCGATGGCGTCGAGGATGACGCCACCGGCGCCACCCAGGGTGCGCTGCGCCTGCGCGAGCAGCTCTCCCGGTTATCGCTGCTGACCGCGCTGGAGCTGCTCGTCGCCGCCCAGGCCGTCGACGTCGCCGCGTCCGGCGAGGCCGGCGTGGCCGCCGGCGCCCGTCGGCTGGGCGTCGGCACGCGCGCCGCCCACCGGTGCGTGCGAGAGGTCGTGGCGCCGCTGACCGAGGACCGCCCGCTGGGCGCGGAGGTGATGGCGCTGGAGCGCGCGCTTCTGCGCGGCGGTGTGCTGGACGAGCGCGTGCGGATGGCCTGCGCCGCGCCCGACGCCGTGGCGCCGGTGTGGGCCGACTGAGCATCAGCTATCTCGACGGCGCTGCCGTCGACGCCCTGGAGCTCACCGACGACGAGATCCTCGCCGCGGTGCGTGGCGTGCTCGGCGACCAGGGCCGTGACGCGACGGTGATCGAGCCCCGGACCCACCTGTTCCCGCGCGGCGCGAGCGGCCACTTCAACGTGCTGCGCGGGGCCACCCCGCGCTCGGCCGGCGTCAAGGTCGTCGGCGACTTCGTCGACAACCACGAGCTCGGGCTCCCGTCCGAGCTGGCGCTGTTGCTGTTGATGGATCCGATGACCGGCGTGCCGCGGGCGATCCTCGACGCGACGGCGATCACCGAGATGCGCACCGGCGCGGTCACCGCGATCGGCGCCGAGCTGCTGGCCCGCCGCGGCGCTCGGGTGCTCGGCCACATCGGCGCCCGCGGGACCGCCTATTGGAACGTGCGGCTGTGCTGCCGGGTGCTGCCCGAGCTTGCGGAGATCCGCGTGCACTCCCGCCGCGCCGAGAGCCGGGAGGCGTTCGCCGCCCGGCTGCGCGAGGACCTCGGGCGGGAGGTCACGGTGACCGAGGACTGGGAGTCGTGCGTGCGCGGCGCCGACGTCGTCGTGGAGGCCAGCCGGCTGCGCGCGCCCGAGCCGCTGCTGCGTACCGAGTGGATCGCCCCCGGCGCGCTCGTGGTGCCCTACGGCACGGTGAGCGCGGTGCAGCTCTCGCTCACCGACATCATGGACAAGGTCGTCGTCGACGACTGGGGGCAGGCGGGCGCCGGTCCGCTCGGCGCGCTGCGCGCCCACGTCGACTCTGGACGACTGACCGCGCAGTCGCTGCACGCCGAGCTGGGGCAGATCGTCGCCGGCCTCCGCCCGGGCCGCGAGCGCGACGGCGAGACGATCCTGTTCTGGCACCGCGGGCTGTCGATCACCGACGTGGCGCTGGGGGAGACGATGCTCGACAAGGCCCGCCGGCGCGGGGTCGGGATCGAGCTGCCCTACCGCGGCTGAGCGGCGCTCGTCGGTGCGTGCGAGAAAAGGGGTCTCAGAGACCCCATATATCGCAACTCGCCTCTGAGGCCGATCAGCTAGCGTCCGCCGCCGATGACCGCGACCCGGGAGTGCAAGGGCTGGCAGCAGGAGGCCGCGTTGCGGATGCTGCGCAACAACCTGCACCCCGACGTGGCCGAGAACCCCTCCGAGCTGGTCGTCTACGGGGGGATCGGCAAGGCGGCGCGCAACTGGTCCAGCTACCACACGATCGAGCGTGAGCTCAAGGCCCTGGGCGACGAGCAGACGCTGCTGGTCCAGTCGGGCAAGCCGGTCGCGGTGTTCGACACCCACGACCGCGCGCCGCGGGTGCTGATCGCCAACTCCAACCTCGTGCCCCAGTGGGCGACCTGGGAGACCTTCCGCGAGCTCGACGCCGCCGGGCTGATGATGTACGGGCAGATGACCGCCGGGTCCTGGATCTACATCGGCAGCCAGGGCATCCTGCAGGGCACCTATGAGACGTTCGCCGCGATCGCGCGCAAGCGCTTCGGGGGCACGCTCGCCGGCCGGCTGGTCGTCACCGCCGGCCTGGGGGGGATGGGCGGCGCCCAGCCGCTGGCGATCACGATGCTCGACGGCGCGGCGCTGTGCATCGAGGTCGACATCACGCGGATCGAGCGCCGGATCGAGACCGGCTACCTCGATGAGCGCGCCGCGGACCTCGACGATGCGCTGAGCCGCCTGGCCACCGCCCAGCGCGAGCGCCGGGCGCTCTCGATCGGCCTGGCCGGCAACGCCGCCGAGATCATCCCGGAGCTCGTACGCCGGGGGGTCGCGGTCGACGTCGTCACCGACCAGACCAGTGCGCACGACCCGCTCAACGGCTACCTGCCCGCCGGGCTGACCGTCGAGCAGGGGGAGGCGCTGCGCCGCTCTGACCCACCGGAGTACCTCAAGCGTGTGGGGGAGAGCGCGGTCGCCCACGTCGGCGCGATCCGGGCGCTGCAGCAGGCCGGCAGCGAGGCGTTTGACTACGGCAACGCGCTGCGCGGCCTCGCCCAGTCCTCGGGCGACGCCGACGCGTTCGCCTACCCGGGATTCGTGCCCGCCTACATCCGCCCGCTGTTCTGCGAGGGCAAGGGCCCGTTTCGGTGGGTCGCGCTGTCAGGCGACCCGGAGGACATCCACAAGACCGACCGGGCGATCCTCGACCTGTTCGGCGACCAGGAGCACATCGCCCGCTGGATCGCCCTGGCCTCCGAGCGCGTCCGCTTCCAGGGCCTCCCGGCCCGGATCTGCTGGCTGGGCTACGGCGAGCGCGACCGGGCCGGCGCCCGCTTCAACGAGATGGTCGCCTCCGGGGAGCTCAAGGGCCCGATCGTGATCGGCCGCGACCACCTCGACTGCGGATCGGTCGCCTCGCCCGAGCGCGAGACCGAGGCGATGCGCGACGGCACCGACGCGGTCGCCGACTGGCCGCTGCTCAACGCGATGCTGATGACCGCCTGCGGCGCCAGCTGGGTCTCGATCCATCACGGCGGCGGCGTCGGGATGGGCAAGTCGATCCACGCCGGGCAGGTCGTCGTCGCCGACGGCAGCGCCGAAGCCGCCGACCGGGTGGCCCGCACGCTGACCGCCGATCCGGGGCTCGGCGTCGTCCGCCATGCCGACGCCGGTTACCCCGAGGCGCTGGACACCGCGCGCGACCACGGGATCGCGATGCCGATGCTCGACCCCGAGCCCGGCACGCGCGGCATCTCGCCGGCGTGACCGAGGCGCCGACCGTCTCCGTCGAGCACGCGGCCCAGGTCCTGCGCCCGCCATCGGACGGCCTCACCCACCTGCGCGGCGCGCAGCTCGGCGCTCAGACGCTTGACCCCGGCGGCCTGGCGCTGCGCGGCGGTCGGATCGCCGCCCTCCAGGACGACCCGCTGGCCCAACTGCACGTCGACGCCTCCGGCTGCGCGGTGATCCCCGGCTTTGTCGACTGCCACACCCACCTGCCGTTCGCCGGCTGGCGCGAGCGCGAGTACGAGCAGAAGCTCGCCGGCGTCGCCTACGAGGAGATCGCCCGCCGCGGTGGCGGGATCCGGGCCTCGTCCCGGGCGCTCGCGCAGGCGACCGACGACGAGGTGCTCGCCCAGGCCGGCGGGCTCGCCGCCGAGATGCTCGCGGCCGGCACGACGACGTTTGAGTGCAAGTCGGGCTACGGGCTGTCGCGGGAGTCCGAGCTGCGGGCCCTGAGGCTCGCCCGCGAGTTGGAGATCGCGGTGCCCCAGACGACGACCTCGACCGCGCTGCTGGCCCACGCGGTGCCGAGCGGGTACACGGCCGGAGCGTGGATGGACGTCGTCGCGGAGATGATGGGCGAGGTCCTGAGCGCAGGCAGCGTCACCGCGCTGGACATCTTCGTGGAGACGATCGCGTTCTCCACCGAGGACCTGGAGCGGATGGGCCGGCTGGCCGCCGCCGCCGGGCTGGCGCTGCGCGCCCACGTCGAGCAGCTGGCCTGCCTGCGGTCGGTGGGGGTGGCGCTGACCGCCGGGGCGCGGTCGGTCGACCATCTCTCCCAGATTCACCCCGACGACATCGACGCGCTCGCCCAGGCGCCATGCGCGGCGGTGCTGCTGCCGGCCGCCGAGTTCCTGGGGGCCGAGCATCGCGCTCCCGGCCGGGCGCTGCTGGACGCGGGCGCGATCGTCGTTCTGGCCACCGACGCCAACCCGGGCACCGCGCCGGTGGTCTCGATGCCCGTCGTGCTCGGGCTGGCCGCGCGGATGTACGGCTTCTCGATCCGTGAGCTGCTCGGCGCCGCCACCCTCAACGCCGCCTGGACGCTGGACCTCCACCACGACCGCGGTTCGATCGAGCTCGGCAAGCGCGCCGATCTGCTCGTGCTCGACGGTCCCGCGGAGGCGATCCCGTATCGCTTCGGACACAACCCGGTGGCGATCGCGCTGATCGGCGGCGAACCGGTCTACGTCCGTGACGACGCGGCGGCGGCCCGGATCTCCGATGGCTGACCGCGTGGCGTGGACCTGCGATGGCTGAGCGGACCGCCCGGATCCCGGCGATGGTCAACGCCCACAGCCACGCATTCCAGCTCGATCTGCGCGGCGTTGGCGAGCGCGTCGGGGCAGGGGGGACCGGCTCAGATGACTTCTGGAGCTGGCGCACCGAGATGTACCGGCTGGCGGGCGCGCTGGATCCGGACTCGATGCGCGCGGTCGGCGCGCGCGTCTACGGTCAGATGGCCGCCGCCGGCTACGGCGCGGTCGGGGAGTTTCACTACGTCCACCACCGCCCCGACGGCACCCCGTATGACGACCCCAACACGATGGCGGTGGCGCTCGCCGAGGCGGCGCTCGGGGTCGGCCTGGAGATCACGCTGCTGCCCGCCGCCTATCACCGGGGCGGCCCCGGCGTGCCCGCGTCGCCCGGCCAGCGGCGCTTCTGTGACCCGACGGTGACCGCCTTCCTGGAGCGCGTCGATGCGTTGCGGGCGTGGGCGCAGGGCTGGCCAGGGGTCAGCGTCGGCGTCGCCGCCCACAGCGTGCGCGCGGTGCCTGCGGCCTGGCTGGAGGCGATCGCGCAGTACGCCGAGCGCCACGATCTCGTCCGCCACGTCCACGCCGCCGAGCAGCGCCGGGAGCTTGCCGAGTGCGCCGCCGAGCACGGCTGCTCGCCGATCGAGCTGCTGCACCGCACGGGCTTCCTGGGCCCGCGCGCCAGCGTGATCCACGCGATCCACGTCGATGACGCCGACATCGCCCGGCTCGCGGAGTCCGAGTCGATCGTGGTCACCTGTCCGACGACCGAGGCCAACCTCGGCGACGGCATCCTGCCCGGCCTGCGCTACCGCGACGCGGGGGTGCGGCTGGCGATCGGCACCGACGAGCAGGTGCGGATCGATCCGTTTGAGGAGTTGCGCGAGCTGGAGACGCTCGCCCGCCGCGAGGGCCAGACGCGCGACGCGCTGCTGGCCGCCGCCGGCGGCGAGCTGTGGGATCAGATGGTCGACCACGGGCGCGCCTCGCTCGGTCTGTCGGGCGCCGCGCCGCCACCGGAGATCGAGATCGACCTCGATCATCCCGACCTGGCGTCGGTGGCCGCCGAGGACCTGCCGTGGGCGCTGGCCACCTGCGCCTCGGCGGGGGTCGTGTGCGGGCCCGTGCGCCCGGTCGGATAGCGCGCAGACGGGATGGTCCCGGGGCCCACGAGGCGGGGCTGGGCTACCCCGCCCAGGTCTCGTAGTACTCGCGCTCGCGGGACTGAAGGCGGGGGATCGCGTCACCGAAGCCGTGGCGCTGCATGTGGTCGCTCGCGGCGTGGGCGGCGTAGGCGTCGGCGTCGACGTACTGCTCGTAGAACAGGAAGACGCGCGGGTCCTCGGGGTCGCGGTGAAGCTCATACTGGATCATCCCCGGCTCGGCGCGCGAGGGCTCGAGCAGCCGCGTGATCGCGGCCGCCACGGCATCCTCCTCGCCCGGACGGGCGGTCCACTTGGCGATCACGACGTAGGCCATGGCGCGCAGACTACGCCGTCACCTCACGCGCCGTACTGGGCGCGGACCGAGTCCATCAACGTCACCGCGGTGAGGCTGAGGTCGCGGTGGCGGGGCAGGCACAGGGCGATCGTGCGCCGGTAGAGGATCTCCTCGGGCTCCAGCCAGGTCAGCGACGGCTCGACCGCCCCTGAGGCGCACAGGCGGTCCACGCAGGCGTGTCCGTAGCCGGCGGCGACCAGCCGCTGCAGGGCGAGGTTGTCGTCGGTGCGGTAGACGACGCGGGGCCGGATCGCCCGGCGCCGCCAGGCCTCCTCCAGCTCGACCTGGCTGCGCCAGCGGCGGTTCCAGGCGACGAGGTCGGCGCCGTCGAGCAGGTCGAAGGTCGGGATCTGAGCGGAGGCCAGCTCGCTGTCACGCCGCGTGAGGATCACCCAGGGATCTTCGAGCAGCGGGATCGCCTGGATGCGCTCGTCGGGCTCGGGATTGACCAGGAAGGCGAGGTCGAGCTCACCGGCGGCGAGCTGATCGAAGCCCGCGGCGTTGGTCTCGTTCTCGGAGAGCACGACCTCGACGTCGCGCCATTGCTCGCGCAGGACGCGCAGCGCGGTCGGCAGCAGCTCGGTGGTCGCCGTCTGAAACGTGCCGATGCGCAGCGTCTGACGCTCCCCGGTGCGCACCGCGGCGACGTCGGCGCCGAGCGTCTGCACCTCGCCGAGGACGCGGCGGGCGCGGCGGTAGACGACCTCGCCGGCCGGGGTCAGCGCGATCGCTCCCCGGCCGCCGGGTCGGGTGAACAGCGATGCCTCCAGCCCTCGCTCGAGGATCGCGATCTGGTGTGAGATCGCCGACTGGGTGTAGCCCAGGGTGCGCGCCGCGCCCCGGAACGAGCCCTGATCGGCGACCGCGACCAACGCCCGCAGGGTCCGGAGCTCCACCGCGCTTTGATTCATTTGCAGAATCATAGACACGCAGAACCCTCATGAAAGAACGGGTCAGAAGATCGTAACGTCGTGGTGGATGCTCACGACACCACTCACCGACCGCGCCGATCGCACCGGACGCCTGCGGCCCCGCCTCGGGAGCGGGTCGCCCGACTCGCTGGCGCGGGTCGTCTGCGCCCTGTTCTTCGTCTCGGGGCTCGCCTCGACCGCGATCGTCCCACTGCTGCCGCGGCTGGCGGCCGCCGACGGACTGTCGAGCTCGGAGACCGCGCTCGTGCTGGCGCTGCCCGGCCTGGCGATGCTCGCGGCGTCGATTCCCGCCGGCGTGCTCGCCGATCGCGTCGGCGCGCACCGGGTGACGCTGGGCGCCGGCGTGCTGATGGCCGTGGGCTGCGCCGCGCAGGCCGACCCGATGCTGGCGGTGCTGCTCGCCGGGCGGCTGGCGGTCGGCCTCGGCTTCGGGATGCTGTGGAGCGGCGGGGCGGCCTGGCTGACGCAGCTGGGCGGCGACGGCGGCCGCGTCGGGATCGCGGTCGTCTGCTCGTCGGCGGGAACGATGGTCGGACCGACGCTCGGCGGCCTGCTGGCCGGCGGCGCGGGCACCGCGCGGCCGTCGGTGGTGGTCGCGGTCGCCGCCGGTGTCGTCACGGGCGTCCTGGGCCGGCGCGGCGCGCACCGGAGCGCGGCCGGAGACGCACCACCGCCCGCCACCGCTCAGCCGTCCCCACTCGCAGCGGGGCGCGAGCTGCTCGACCTCATGCGCCGGCCGCAGGTCGCGGCGGCGACCGGCTCGCTGATCGTCGCAGGCGCGCTGTCGGGCGCGACCCAGCTGCTGGTCTCCGACGGCCTGCATGCCGACGGTGTCTCGGCGGCGACGATCGGCCTGGTCTTCTCGGCGTGCGCCCTGGGCTACATCCTGACCAGCATGGCGTTCGTCTCGGCCGGGCCGCGCGCCCACACCCGGCCGGTGAACGCGATCGTCACCGGGCTGGCCGCGGTGGCGCTCGCGCCCGCGCTGGTCAGCGGCCGCGCCGTCGTGCTCGTGCTCGCGCTGATGCTCACCGCGGCGCCGCGCGGGGCGATCAACGTCGTTGCCTACTCGCTCGGCGCCTCCCCCGGCGACGCACCCACGCAGCGGGACTCCGACGGCTCGGTGTTCGGGCTGCTCAACGGGGCGTGGGCGGCGGCCACCGTGCTCGCCCCGCTGACCGCGGGTGCGCTCGTGCAGGGCCTCGGGCCGCGGGCCGGCTATCTGGCGGTCGTCGTGCCCGGAGGCATGATCGCGCTCGCCCTGGCTGCTGCGGCGCTACCCCGGGCCGCGCGCCGACGCGGAGGACTGCGCGCCGTCCCGGGCTCCGGACCGCGGATCGATCACCTGCAGCCGACGCAGCTCATCCACCGGGATGTGGCAGCGGATCGCGTGACCGGGATCGACTTCGACGAGCTCGGGCTCGGTCGTCTCGCAGATCGCCCCGAGCTTGCGCGGACAGCGAGTCTGAAACGGGCAGCCCGGCGGCGGAGCGGCCGCGCTCGGGATCTCGCCGTCCAGGCGGATGCGCAGCCGGTCGAGGTCGTCGAGACTCGGCACCGCCGACAGCAGCGCCTCGGTGTAGGGGTTGTGCGGTCCCGCGAACACCGTCTCGGCCGGTCCGACCTCCATCACCCGCCCCAGATACAGCACGACGATCCGATCGGCGAGGTAGCGCACGACGCCCAGGTCGTGGCTGATGAACAGGTAGGCGACGCGGTTTCGCCGCTGTAGGTCGGTGAGCAGGTTGAGGATCGCCGCCTGGACGGAGACGTCGAGCGCCGAGGTCGGCTCGTCGCAGACGACGACGCGCGGATCGCCGGCGAACGCCCGGGCGATCGCGACCCGCTGCTTGAGGCCGCCCGACAGCTGCGAGGGGCGCATCGGCAGGTAGCGCTCGGGCAGCCGGACCGCGCTCACCAGCGTCTGCAGGCGCTGCTGGAGCTGGTCCCCGCTGTAGCCGCCGAGCTTGGCCAGCGAGCGGGAGATCAGGCCCCGCACCGAGTGGCGGCGGTTCAGCGCGGAGTCGGGGTTCTGAAAGACGATCTGAAGCGCCTTGTGGTCGCCGGAGGATCGCTTGGTGGCGCCGGGCGCCAGCGGGTGACCGTCGAGCGTGACGGTGGCGCCGGTGTCGGGCGCGGTGAGGCCCATCAGCACCCGGGCAAGCGTCGTCTTGCCGCTGCCCGACTCGCCGACCAGCCCGACCGTCTCCCCGGCGCCGATCTCCAGGTCGACGCCGAACAGGCCTCGAATCGTCTCGCCACCGGACCGAAACGTCTTGGAGACGTCGCGCAGCACCACGATCGGCTCGCCGCTCGGGCGCGCGGCCGCTCCCGCCGCCGCTGCGGCGACAGGCGCCCCCGGCTGATCGGGCTCGGCCTCGACGGTCGCCGCGGGCACGGACTCGGCGCGCTCGTGGTAGTGACAGCGCGATCCGCGTCCGCCGCCGATCTCATACAGCGGGGGCGCCTCGGTGCGGCAGCGGTCGTCGGCCAGGCCGCAGCGATCGGCGAAGATGCAGCCCTGCGCGACGGCTCCGGGCGCGGGCAGCGAGCCCGGGATCGTGGCCAGTAGCGGCCGCTGGTGATCGTCGCCGGCGCCGCGGCGCGGGATCGAGCGCAGCAGCCCGACGGTGTAGGGGTGACGGGGCGCCTTGAAGACCTCGAGTGCCGGTCCCTCCTCGACGAGCTCGCCGGCGTAGAGCACCCCGACCCGGTCACACATCCGCGCGATCACCCCGAGGTTGTGGCTGATGAACAGCAGCGAGGTGTGAAACTCGGTGCGCAGCGTCCGGATCAGCTCCAGCACCTCAGCCTCGACGGTCGCGTCCAGCGCCGTCGTCGGCTCGTCGAGGATCAGCAGCGACGGCTCGGCGGCGAGCGCCATCGCGATCACCACGCGCTGCAGCATCCCGCCCGAGAGCTGATGGGGGTAGCGGCCCATCACCGACGCCGGATCGGAGATCCGCACCCGGCCGAGGATGTCCTGCGCGCGCTCGTGGGCCTCGTCGCGGTCGGCGCCGGCGATCCGGTAGACCTCGGCGACCTGGCGGCCGACGAGGATCGACGGGTTGAGCGCGCGGCCGGGCTCCTGGTAGACCATCGAGACCTTGCGGGCGCGCAGCCGGCGCAGCGCTTCGCCGTCGAGGGCCAGGACGTCCTCGCCGTCGATCTCGATCGACCCGTCGGTCACCGAGCCGTTGCGGGCCAGGTAGCGCACGATCGCCAGCGCGATCGTCGACTTGCCACAGCCCGATTCGCCGACCAGCCCGAACGATTCCCCGCGGGCGACGTGGAAGGAGACGTCGCGGACGATGCGCTGCTGCGCGCGGCGGACGCGGTAGCCGATCTCGACGCGCTCCAGGCGCAGCGCGTCGGCGACCTCGGGCTCGGTCGCGGTGTCGACGTCGCTCACGATTCGTCCAACGCTGACTCGATCGAGGTGGCGAGCATGTTGATGGCCACCACCAGAGAGGCGATGGCGAGCGCATCGAACAGCGACTCCCACCAGTATCCGACGGTGATCACCGAGTAGTTGCTGGAGATGTCGGCGCCCCAGTTGGCCGTCGGCGGCTGCAGGCCGAAGCCGAGGAACGACAGCGTCACCAGCGTGAACACGGCGTAGCCCACCCGGACGGTGAACTCGACCATGATCGGCGCCAGCACGTTGGGCAGGATCTCGACGAACATGATGTAGGCGGAGTTCTCGCCGCGCAGCCGCGCCGCCGCGACGTAGTCCAGCTCGCGTTCAAGCAGGACCGCCGCGCGCACCGTGCGGGCGATCAGCGGCGCGAACACGATGCCGATCACGATGATCAGGGTCACGTTGGAGGCGCCGAGCGCGACGACGCCGAGGATCCCGGTCACGACGAGCGGCAGCGCGAGGAATGCCTCGACGATGCGTCCCAGTCCGTCGTCGACGAAGCCGCGGAAGTAGCCCATGATCAGTCCCAGAGCCGCGCCCAGGATCGTGCCCAGCGCCGTGGCCAGCGGCGCGATGATCAGGACATCGCGCGAGCCGACGAGTACCCGGGCGAGCATGTCGCGCCCGAGCTGATCGGTTCCGAACCAGTGCGCGCCCGACGGTCCCTTGTTGATCGACAGCAGGTTCTGGGAGTACGGGCTGCCCGCAAAGACCTGCCCGAAGATGGCGCAGACGATCCAGAACAGGATGATCGCCGCGCCGACGACGAACGCGGGCTGGCGTACGAGGTTGCGCAGAAACTCCCCGCGCAGATCGGGCGCCGCCTGGCCGACATCGAGCGCGCCCGCGGACTCGACGGGAACCGAGCCGATGCTCATTCGGCGCCCCCCACGCGGATCCGGGGATTGAGCAGCGAGTAGAGCACGTCGGCGACGAGCGTCGCCACCATGTAGACGATCCCGATCACGAGCACACCGGCCTCGAGCATCGGGAAATCCTTGTCCTTGGCGGCGTTGTAGATGAGCACGCCGACGCCGTTCCAGTGAAACAGGGTCTCGACGAGCACCAGGCCGCCGATCAGATATCCCGTCTGGCTGGCGATCACCGTGATCGTCGGCAGCAGCGAGTTGCGCAGCACGTGGCGGCGGATGACGACCCCCCGGGGCAGCCCCTTGAGGATCGCCGTGCGCGTGTAGTCGGAGTTCAGCGCCTCGACGGTCCCCGCCCGGGCCATCTGCTGGATGTAGCCGAACAGGATCAGCACGAGCGGGATCGCCGGCATGATCAGGTGGTCGATCGTTCCGGCGAAGCCGTGGCCGCCGGTCGCCGACACGGGCAGGATGTTCAGCCACAGCCCGAAGACGGCGATCAGCACGATCCCGGAGACGACCTCGGGGATGACCGTCGCCGACAACCCGAACACGCTGATCACCCGGTCCACGCGCGCACCCTGATTCAGCGCCGAGATCACCCCGCCGAGGACCCCGAGCGGCACGACGATCACGAACGCGAGCGCGGCCAGCTTGACCGAGTTGACGACGGCCTTGCCGAGGATCGGGCCGATCGAGGACTGGTACTGGTAGGAGGTGCCGAAGTGGCCGCGGAGGACGTGGCCGATCCACGTGGCGTACTGGTCGATCACCGGCTTGTTGGTGCCGAGCTGGTGGCTGAGCGCGGTGACCGCCGACTGTGCCGCCAGCGGGCCGAGGATCTCGCGTGCCGGATCCCCGGGCAGGACCTGAGCCGCGAAGAACACGATCAGGCTGAGGATGAACAGCGTGACGATGCTCAGCGCGGCCCGTTTGAGGATGAAGGCGACCACCGGTGCGCGGACGTCGGGCGAGGCTTGAGCTAGGCGCTGATCGAGGCGTTCTTGAGGAACACCGCCGAGATCGACGTCGGCGCCACGCCCGAGACCTTCTTGGTGGTCGCGCACAGGCCGTCGATGAAGTACGGGATCACCAGCGGGGTCTGGTCGAGCAGCAGCGTCTCGATCTTGCCGGCGATCGTCTTCTGGGTCTGCAGGTCGACCGCGGCCGTGTACTGCTTGACCAGGTTGTCGTAGGTCTTGTTCTTGAAGTGCGCCGCGTTCCAGACCCCGTCGGACAGCAGCGGCGCGTCGAGGAAGACGTTGGGCACGCCGCGGTCGCCGTAGTCGACGAGGCTCATCTCGGCGTCGAGCCAGTCGGAGTTGCCGAAGGTCGCCTTGCCGTAGTAGGCCGACTGGGTCTCGACCTTGAGCTTGATGTCGACCCCGATCGCCTTGGCCTGCTGGGCCATCACCTGGGCGAGCTGCGGAATCTCCTCGTACTGCTCGGTGGTCAGCGTGGCCGAGAAGCCGCTCGGGTGCCCGGCGGCCGACAGCAGCTGCTTGGCCTTGGCGATGTTCTGCGCGCGCTGGGGGACGGTCGTGTTCGTCGAGGGGAACTTCGGCGCGAAGGGGGTGTCGTTGCCGACCTCGCCCTCGCCGTTGAGCAACGCCGTGACCATGTCTGGACGGTTGAAGGCGAGCGCAACGGCCTGGCGCACGCGCGCATCGGTGAACGGCGCGACGTCGTTGCGCATCGACAGCTCGCGGTGGATCGAGGATTTGAGCTTGATCGTGTTGTAGGAGCTGCTCGCGGTGATCGCCTGCGCTCCCTGGGGCACGAACTGGACGATCACGTCGACCTGTCCGCCCTGCAGCGCGACGATCTGCGGCGCCTGGGACTGATAGAAGGTGAACGTCGTCCCGTCGAGGTTGGGCTTGCCGCCCCAGTAGTCGGGGTTGGCGGTGAAGCTGGCGCTCTGGTTCTGGGTGTAGCTCTTGAGCACGAACGGGCCGGTCCCGATGAACGTCTTCTGGTACTTGGCGAAGTCGGTGCCCTTGGGCACGATGATCGCGTTGTAGTTGTCAGACGAGACCAGGTAGGGGAAGTTGCCGTTGGCCGCCTCCAGGTGAAAGGCGACGGTCAGGTCGTCGACCTTGCGCACGCCCGCGGGCGTGAGCACCCCGTCGAACGTCGACAGCGCGTTGGAGGCGTTCTTGGGGTCGGCGAGCTGCTGCATCGTGTACACGACGTCGTCGGCGGTGAGCGGGGCGCCGTTGTGGAACTTGACCCCCGAGCGCAGCGTGAAGGTCCAGACCGCGCCGCCCTGGCTCGGCGTCCACTTGGTCGCCAGCATCGGCTGCAGCGTCAGCGCCTGGTTGTTGTCGAACGTGAGGAACTCACCGGTCTGGGCGATCAGGCACAGCCCGCCGGGATCGGCGATCGACAACGGGTTGATCGCCGCCGCCGGCACCTCGGTGGCCAGGCGCAGCGTGCCGCCCTTCGTTGCGGCCGCGCTGCTCGTCGAGGACGCCGACGAGGTGCCCGAGGAGCCGGTCTTGTTGGCGCCTCCGCAGGCGGCGAGGATCGCGCCCATCAGGCCCGTCGACATGCCGAGGACCGCGCCCTTGCGCATGAACTGCCGGCGGCTCAGGCGGCCGGCGACGAGCTCGTCGATGTAGTGGTTCTCAAGCTCGGAGCGTGCGTCGCGGATCGCGTCAAGCCTGCGGGGATCAGTAGCCATGGTGCGCGTCACCTCTGGGAGCGGCGGCCGTGAGCGGCCCCGCCGTGTCGTGTCCCCGGACACGCTGGCGCTGCCGGAGTCGGTGGTCGTAGAGCCGGTCGCCGTTGTTCGACTGCCGCGTGCAGGGCGGGGATGATGACAGGCGCCGCGGCGCCCTGAGCCGAATCCCGCGCGTCATCCACCGCGCAAGGTCTTTCACACCAATGCGCGGCTGTCAAGCGACGAGCTCGCCCAGCACGGCGGCCACGACCTGCGCCGCCTGCAGAATCTCCTCCATCTCCGCTCCCTCCTGCGGGGTGTGGCTCTGACCGCCGCGCAGCGGCACGAACAGCAGCAGCGCGGGCACCCGGCCGTTGAGGTGCTGGGCGTCGTGACCGGCACCCGACCACGTCTCGTGCGCCGCGAACCCCAGCGCGTGCGCGCTCGCCAGCGCCCGGGCGATCAGCCCGGAATCAAGGGCCACCGGCTCCCCGGCCCGGGTGAGCGTCACCTCGGCGCCGACGTCCCGGCGTCGAGCGACGGCGGCGACCGCGTCTCTCACCCCGGCCTCGAGGCGATCGAGTGACTCCGACTGCACCGCGCGCATGTCGACGCCGAGCCGCGTGACGCCCGGGATCACGCTCACCGCGCCCGGCGAGACGGCCACCGTGCCGACGGTGGCGACCGTCTGCGCCGGCTCGGCGCGCGCGGCCGCCTCGATGGCCAGGATCATCTCGGCGGCGGCGGTCAGCGCGTCGTGGCGGTCCTCCATCGCGACCTCGCCGGCGTGCCCGGACTGACCGGTGATCGAGATCTCCAGCCGCCGGGGCGAGGCGACGCGGGTGACGACCCCGAGCCCGGTCTCGCGCAAGCGCAGGGCGACGTGGACCTCGGCGTGGGCCCGGACGCGATCCAGCGGAGGCCGGCTGACCCGCGGCAGGTCGGCGAGCTCTGACAGGTAGCTGTCCCGAGCGGCGGCGGCGCTCACACCCTCGCCGTCGTGCAGCGCCGCGAGCTCGTTCTCGCTCAGGCTGCCGAGCAGCAGACGCGATCCGACGGTGCCCGCACCGAAGCGCGGCGCCTCCTCGGCCGCGCAGACCAGCAGCGCGGGGTGGGGGCGATCCCCGTCACGGTCCTCGCGCGCGCCGCCCAGATCGGCGACGAGCTCCAGCCCGAGCACCGTGCCCAGGGCGCCGTCGTAGCGCCCTCCGTCGGGCACGGTGTCGACGTGGGACCCGGCGGTGACCAGCGGGCCGGCCCAGCCGGCGGGCAGCGCCCACAGGTTGCCGTGGGCGTCGATCCCCGGCTCCAGGTCCAGCTCCCGGGCCCAGCCGGCGACGAGCCGCATCGCCTGTGCCTCGGCGGTGGAGTAGGCGGGGCGGTCCGCGCCGCCGCCGGGCCCATGGGCGATCTGCCACAGCGCCTCCAGGCGCCGGGCGATCCGCTCGGCCTCGGCCACCCTCAGACGGCGGGGGCGCGCCCGGCCACTGCGGCCGGCACGGGCAGCGGGAGCGCCTCGGTGGGCAGCATCCGGTCCAGCAGCCCGACCGCCGAGTCGGCGAGCCGGTCAAGCGTCGGGGTCAGCGCGACGCGCAGCGCCTCACGGGGGTCAAGCTCGCCGCAGACCGCGTCGGCGCGGGCCCGGCGGGCGGCGATCGCCGCGGCGTCGCCGGCCACCGCGCGCGCCGTGGCGCGGGCCCGGTCGCCGGCCTGGTCGCCGACCG
>CAZZYU010000014.1:0-46980 GCA_964658375.1 uncultured Acetobacteraceae bacterium
CGGACTTCCCGAGCCCCGCGACACGCTGGCGCCCCTGCGCGAGCAGGTGGCGGGCGCCGGCGCCCGCTTCGACGGCCGGCTGCGGGTCGTGGCCGTCGACCGCGCAACCGGCCGACGGGTCGTGTTCGGACGGCCCGGCGCGCCCGCCGCGACGGTCGCCGATGCGGTGCAGGCGTCGTGCACCGTGCCGTGGCTGTTTGCCCCGGTGACGATCGGCGGGCGCCAGTACGTCGACGGCGGGGTGTGGAGCCCGACCAACCTCGACGTCGCACCCGTGGGGCGCGACACCGAGGTGGTCTGCCTGAACCCGACCGCGAACCTCGCCACCAGTCACACGCTGCTGGCGGTGATGCGCAACGTCGCGCGCTCGGCGGTGTCGATCGAGGCGCTCGCCCTGCGCCGCCGCGGCGCCCGGGTGCGCACGATCGCCCCCAACGTCGAATGCTCGGCGGCGATGGGATCGAACTTCATGGACTCCGAGCCGCGCACCCGGGTGCTGTCGGCCGGCTACCGGCAGGGCCTGCGGATCGCCGACGCGGGCTGACTCGGGCGATGACCGGCCGGCCCGCGTCTACGGCGCCCGGACCACCTCCGGCGTGGTCACCGCCTCGGTCTCGGCGAGCATCCCCTGCCGGCGCACCGCGTTGGACAGCGCCCGCACGTAGGCGTTGGCGGCGGCGTCGAGGATGTCGGTCGACACCCCCTGGCCCGAACCGGTGACGCCGGCCACCTCGACCACGACCGAGGTCTCCCCCAGCGCGTCCTGGCCGCCGGTCACCGCGTCGACACGGAACTCCCGCAGCCGGGCGTCGACGCTGGTGGCGGCGTTGATCGCATGGAAGATCGCGTCGATCGGGCCGTCGCCGGTGAACGAGCCGGTGAGCTCGTCGCCGTCGGGGCCGCCGACGGCCACCGTCGCGTGCGGCGGGCGCCGGGAGGAGGCCTCCACGTCGAACCAGCGCAGCGAGTAGCCGGCCAGCTCCTCACGCAGATCGTCGGCGACCAGCGCCTCCAGGTCCATCGCCGTGACCTGCTTCTTCTTGTCGGCGATCTCCTTGAAGCGCTTGAAGGCGGTGTTCAGCGCCTGCCCTTTGAGGTCAAAGCCCAGCTCGGTGAGCGCCTGGGCCAGCGCGTGGCGGCCGGAGTGCTTGCCCAGCACGATCGAGTTGACGTCGTCGAGGCCGACCGTGCGCGCGTCCATGATCTCGTAGGTGGAGCGCTCCTTGAGCACGCCGTCCTGGTGGATCCCCGACTCGTGGGCGAACGCGTTGCGCCCGACGATCGCCTTGTTGGGCTGCACCGCGTATCCGGTCAGACGCGACACCAGCCGGGAGGTGCGGGCGATCTCGCGCGTGACCGCGCCGGTGCGCAGGCCGAGCTGCGCCTGACGGGTGTGCAGCAGCATGATGATCTCCTCGATCGAGGCGTTGCCCGCCCGCTCGCCGATCCCGTTGACCGCGCACTCGACCTGCCGGGCGCCGGCCTCGATGCCGGCCAGCGAGTTGGCGACCGCCAGCCCGAGGTCGTCGTGGCAGTGGACCGACAGCACGACGTCGCGCAGATCCGGGACGAGCTCGTACAGCCCGGCGAGGTACGCCGCGTACTCCTGGGGCATCGCGTAGCCGACGGTGTCGGGGATGTTGATCGTCGTCGCGCCCTCGTCGATCGCGATCTGGATCACCTCGGCGGTGAACTCCAGGTCGGCTCGGGTGGCGTCCATCGGAGAGAACTCGACGTCGTCGAGGTACTGCCTGGCGTGGGCCACCGCGGCTCGGGCCTGCCCCTTGACGTCGTCGCGAGTGGTGCGCAGCTGGTGGACGATGTGGATGTCCGAGGTCGAGATGAACGTGTGGATCCGCGGGCGAGCGGCATCCTTGACCGCGTTGTAGGCGGCGTCGATGTCGGCGACGTGGGTGCGCGCCAGCCCGGCGATGATCGGGGGTTGGGTGGGTCCGGAGTCGATCGTGCGGGCAATGCCCTGCACGCCCTCGAAGTCGCCCGGGGAGGCGATCGGGAAGCCGGCCTCGATCACGTCGACCCCCAGGCGCGCCAGCTGCTGGGCGATCTCCAGCTTCTCTGACGCGTTGAGCGAGATGCCCGGCGACTGCTCGCCGTCGCGCAGCGTCGTGTCGAAGATGATGACCCGGTCGGGGTCTGATGGTTGCGTCATGTCACTCCTGTGTCTCGTCTCGATCCTGGTCTGCTTCTCGATGGTTCGCGGCTACGTGCGGCCGCCGGCGCGCTATTCCCCCCGAGGGGGGAGGAGGAGAAGCAGAGCGAGATCGAGGCGGAGTGCCATCGGCTCAGACAGTATCAAGCGCCGACCGAGGTGGCAGAACGTCGGCGCGCGTCCGACGGCAGCGCCTACAGGGCGACGGTCTGGCCGAGCTCGAACCCGTCGGAGGACGCGATCTCGTCGACGACCTCCTTGGGCACGGCCTGGCTGGTGGTGATCGCCATCGCGGCCAGGCCGTCGCCGCCACCGTCGTCGCCCTCGGGCTGGCGGCCGACCGCGGCGGAGATGATGTTGACGCCGGCGCCGCCGAACGCGGTGCCGACGCGGCCGAGCATCCCCGGCAGGTCGCGGTAGCGAAACAGCGTCACGTGATCCTCGAGCTGGACGTCGAAGCGCTGGCCCCAGGCCTCGAGCAGGTGGGGGCGGTTCTGATGGCCGATCAGGGTGCCGGCGACGCGCACCGAGGACTCGCCCGCGGTCACCTGCACCCGGACCAGGTCGGTGTAGTCCCGGGCCGCGGAGTGCTTGGCCTCGACGATGCGGATGCCGCGGTCCTCGGCCATCGCCGGCGCGTTGACCGCGTTGACCTCCTCCTCGGTGTGGCCGCGCAGGCCGCCGAGCAGGACCTCGATCGCCAGCAGCCGGGTGTCACGCTCGGCCAGACGGCCGAAGAAGTCGATCTGCACGCGGTCCACCGAGCCGCCCTGCGCGAGCGCCAGCGCGGTGCCGATCCGACCCAGGGAGCGGCACAGGGGCAGAAACGGCCCCATCACCTCGAAGTCCTCGGCGGGGATCGACGGCACGTTGACGGCGCTGGTGACGACGCCGCCGGTGAGCGCGGCGACCACCTGCTCGGCGGCCTGGAAGCCGGCCCGGTCGGTGGCCTCGGCGGTCGAGGCGCCCAGGTGCGGGGTGACGATCACGTTCGGGTAGCCGAACAGCGGGTGCTCGGTGATCGGCTCGGAGCGGAACACGTCAAGGGCGGCGCCGCCGACCTTGCCCGAGTCCAGGGCCGCCTGGAGGTCCTCGTCGACGACGAGCGGGCCGCGCGCGACGTTGAGCACACGCACGCCGTCCTTGCAGGCGGCGAACACCTCGGCGTTCAGCCAGCCCTCGGTGTCGGGCGTCTTGGGGAGGTGGACGGTGAGGAAGTCGGCGACCGCGTAGACCCCGGCCGGTGATTCGGCCGGCTCGGCGCCGAGCTCGCGGTAGCGCTCGGCCGACACGTAGGGGTCGTAGGCGACCACGCGCATCCCGAAGCCGCGCGCGCGCTGGGCGACGAGCTGACCGATGCGGCCGAAGCCGAGGATCCCCAGCGTCTTCTCGTACAGCTCGATGCCGGAGAACTTCGATCGCTCCCACTTGCCCGAGGTCAGCGAGGCGTGGGCCTGCGGGATGTTGCGCGCGAGCGCCAGCAGCAGCGCCATCGTGTGCTCGGCGGCGGTGATCACGTTGGACTCCGGCGCGTTGGCGACGACGATCCCCCGCTTGGTGGCGGCGGCGACATCGACGTTGTCGACCCCCACGCCGGCGCGGCCGACCGCGCGCAGCGACGAGGCGTGGGCGAGCATCTCGGCGTCGAGCTTGGTCGCGGACCGGATCAGCAGCCCCTCGTAGGCGCCGATCCGCTCACCGAGCTGATCGCGGCTCCAGTCGGTGCCGAGGTCGACGTCGAAGTGCTCGCCGAGCAGGTCGATGCCGGACGAGCCGATGTTCTCGGCGACCAGGACGCGGGTCATGACTGGTTCTCCAGGACGTAGTCCACGCAGGCGGTGAGCGCCTGGACGTCGGACGGGTCGGTGGCCGCGAACATCGCGACGCGCAGCTGGTTGCGTCCGAGCTTGCGGTAGGGCTCGACGTCGACGATGCCGTTGGCCCGCAGCGTCGCCGCCACCGCCGCGGCGTCGACCTCGTCGTCGAAGTCGATCGTGCCGACGACCAGCGAGCGCTTGGCCGGGTCAGAGACGAACGGCGCCGCGTGCGGGTGGGCCTGGGCCCACTCATACAGGTGCGAGCTGGAGGCCGCGGTGCGCGCGACCATCGCGTCCAGGCCGCCCTGCCCCAGCATCCAGTCCAGCTGATCGGCGAGCAGCAGCAGGGTCGCGATCGCCGGGGTGTTGTATGTCTGGTCCTTGCGCGAGTTGTCAAGCGCGGTGGGCAGCGACAGGAAGTCCGGCACCCAGCGCGGCGCGCCGACCGTCGGCCGGTCGGCCTCGACCCGCTCGATGCGCTCGATCGCCGCCGGGCTGACCAGCGCCAGCCACAGGCCGCCGTCGGAGGCAAAGCCCTTCTGGGGGGCGAAGTAGTACACGTCGGCGTCGGCGACGTCGACCGGCAGCCCGGCCGCGCCTGAGGTGGCGTCGATCAGCACCAGTGACCCGTCGGAGCCGCCGGGGCGCACGACGGGGACCATCACGCCGGTCGAGGTCTCGTTATGGGCCCACGCGAGGACGTCGGCGTCGGGGTCGGCCCGGGGCTCGGGCGCGTCTCCGGCGGGCGCGTCGACGACGATCGGATCCTCCAGGAACGGCGCCGCGTGCGTGCAGGACGCGAACTTGGAGGAGAACTCGCCGTAGGTGAGATGCAGCGCGCGCCGCGTGACCAGGCCGCAGGTGGCCGCGTCCCAGAACGCGGTGGTGCCACCGTTGCCGAGCATCACCTCATAGCCCTCGGGCAGCGCGAACAGCTCACCGAGGCCCGCGCGGACGCGGCCGACGAGCTGCTTGACGGGCTTCTGGCGATGCGAGGTGCCCATCACGGCGGCGCCGGGCCCGACCAGGTAGTCCAGCTGCTGGCGTCGGACGCGGGACGGCCCGGAGCCGAAGCGACCGTCGACGGGTTTGAGGTCGTCGGGGATCTCGACGTGCGTGGTCTGGGTCATGGGCGCTCCGCTCCTGAGGGTTCGCGTCGGACGTCAGTCGAGCGTGTCATTCCTGCCACTCGGTGTCGATCCAGTCCATCTGGGCGCGCAGCTCCCTGCCCACCACCTCGACCTGATGGCCGGCCTGCTCGGAGCGCATGCGCTTGAAGTTCTCCTGCCCGGCGCGGTTCTCCGCGATCCACTCGCGGGCGAAGTCGCCGCTCTGGATCTCGGCCAGCACCTGCTTCATCGCCGCGCGCGTCTCGTCGCCGATGATCCGGTTGCCCCGGGTCAGGTCGCCGTATTCGGCGGTGTTGGAGATCGAGTACCGCATCCCGGCGATCCCCTTCTCATACATCAGATCGACGATCAGCTTGACCTCGTGCAGGACCTCGAAGTAGGCGAGCCGATGGTCGTAGCCCGCGTCGGTGAGGGTGTCATAGCCGGCCCGGATGAGCTCGGTGAGCCCGCCGCAGAGGACGGCCTGCTCGCCGAACAGGTCGGTCTCGGTCTCGTCCTTGAACGTCGTCTCGATCACGCCGCCGCGGGTCCCGCCGATGCCCTTGGCGTAGGCCAGCGCGAGTCCGAGCGCATCGCCCGACGCGTCCTGCTGGACGGCGACCAGGCAGGGGACGCCCGAGCCCTCCTCGTACTGGCGGCGGACGAGGTGTCCGGGGCCCTTGGGGGCGACCAGCGCGACGTCGACGTCGGGCGGGGGCACGATCTCGCCGTAGTGGATCGAGAAGCCGTGGCCGAACAGGAGCGCGTTGCCCGGCGCGATCCCGTCCTTGAGACCGTCCTCCCAGATCGCGCCGTGCAGCTCGTCGGGGGCCAGCAGCATGACGATGTCGCCCTCGCTGGCGGCGTCGGCGGGCTCGAGCACCCGCAGCCCGTGGCTCTCGGCCTTGGCGCGGCTGGCGGAGCCGGCACGGAGCCCGACGACGACGTCGACGCCCGAATCCTTGAGATTGAGAGCGTGGGCATGGCCCTGGGAGCCGTACCCGATGATCGCGACGGTCTTGCCGTCGAGCTTGTGGAGGTCCGCGTCGTCGTCGTAGAACATGGCCCGAGCCTACACCGGCGCCGCGCGACGACGCCGCGTGGCCGCGGCGCTCGCGCGGGCGGGTTCAGCCGCCGAAGCGAGCCTGCAGGGCCAGCACGTTGGCGACGTAGTTGCGGGTGTCGGCGAACATGCCGTGCTCGCGCACCGAGCGCAGCCCCTGGTAGTAGGCGGCGGCCGCCTGCGCGGGATCGCCCCCGGTCTGGGCCAGCAGCGAGCCCAGCAGCTCGACGCCGCCGCGGATGTTGTCGGTCGCGGAGTCCGGCGACAGCGTCGGGCCGCCGAGCTGCTCCAGGTCACGCCACGTGCCGGGCTCGATCTGCATCACGCCGATCGCCCCGGTGCGCGACACCTCGGCGTTGTTGAAACCGCTCTCCTGGTAGCCGATCGCCTCGGCCAGCGAGGGCGAGACCCCCTCCTGGGCGGCGATCGCCCCGATCTCGGCCGCCGACACCGTCTGGCCGGTCGGCTGCGCGCCGCTCTCCACCGCCGGCGCGGCGGACGCCGCAGACCCCGCGGCGACGGGGGCGCCGGAGATGCTCAGCCTGCGACCGGCCTCCAGCACGCCGGAGATCCGCATCCCGTTGGCCGCCGCCAGCGCCGGCACGCTGACCCCGTAGCGCGCGGCGATCGAGCTCAGCGTGTCGCCGGGCGCGACCAGGTATCCGCCGCCCGTCGCCGGCTCCGCCGCGGCCGGGGCGCTCGTCGCCTCCGGCGCACGGCTCGCCGGCTCCCCGGCGGGGGCGCCGCGGGGCGGGATCACCAGCTGACTGCCGGCGGTCAGCTCGGTGCTCGGCGACAGATGGTTGGCCGCGGCCAGCTGGGCGATCGACAGCCCATCGGCGGCGGCCACCGAGGTCAGCGACTCGCCCCGGGTCACGGTGTGGGTGACGGCGGCGGCGGCGCTGCCCGGCGCGATGAGGGCGGCGAAGATGGCGAGGACGATCGGCTTTGGGGGGCGCATCGCCGCCCAGTCTCGCCGCTGGACCCGCTGCGGGAAACCGGTGCAACCGGGGTTTCAGTGTGCAAGCGCGCTGTCAGGCGCCGGCGCTGGCCACCAGCGAGCTGCCGGGGATCGTCAGCGAGCCGTCATCGCCGGTGTAGGGCAGCGCGGCCTCGGCGATCCGCTCGCCGAGCTCGGCGCGCTCATCGGCCGACAGGCGCTCGTAGCCCGTGCGCAGCGGGGACATCTCGATCGTCTCGCTCACGTAGTCCTGCACCGACGCAAACGACCGCTCCATCGCCACCGCCGTGACCTTGACGTCGACGAGACCCGCGCCCTGCAGCAGCTCGACCAGGACCCCGTCGCGGGCGAGCTTGAACATCCCGGGGGCATGCGGATCGGGCTCGGAGTCGGGCAGGTGCCCGAGCTCCTGCATGATCCGGCGGGGAAGCGTCGTCCACGGGTTGCGCTCCGGGACGTCCCACACCGCAAACGACGCGCGACCGCCAGGGCGCAGCACCCGCCGGATCTCCCGCGCCGCGGCGTCGGAGTCGACGATCAGCATGATCCCCCAGCGGCAGAGCACCGCGTCGACATCGGCGGTCGGCAGGTCGATCCACTCGAGCTCGAGCTGGCGGAACTCGACGTTGGTGATCCCCTGGGCGGCGGCGCGCCGGCGGGCGACGTCGAGCATCGCCTCCGCGCCGTCGGAGCAGATCAGCGTGCCTCCGGGGACGATCAGCTCAGCGGCCATGAACCCGGTGTCCCCGGGGCCGGCCGCGAGCTCGAGCACCCGGTCGCCGGGCTGGAGCGCCAGCGCGTCGACCATCGTCGTCGAGACCCCGACCCCCCACGCGTGGATGCGATCGGCGATTCGGCCCCAGCCGGCGGCGGCCTGCTCCCATCCCGTGCGGCTGTCGGCGCGGACCTGATCAGGGTCGAGATCGGAGGCGCTCACCGCCAGGAGCCTAGTGACGGACCACGAGCTCTGCGGGCGGCGGCGAGAGGCGGCGGTCCCGTGTCAGCGCAGCTCGCGGCGCAGCAGCTTGCCGGTGGTCCCGCGCGGGAGCGTGGTCACGAGCTCGATCCGCTTGGGAACCTTGAACCCGGCCAGGCGGGCCGCGCAGTGGGCGCGCAGCTCCTCGGTCAGACGCGGCGCGTCGCCGTCGACGGCGTCTGGCCCGTCGCGCGGCACCACCTGAGCGACCACCGCCTCCCCCCACTCCGGGTCCGGACGTCCGAGCACCGCCGCGTCGGCGACGGCGGGATGCTCGAGCAGGATCGACTCGACCTCGGCCGGGGCGACGTTCTCCCCACCGGAGACGATCGTGTCCGATACGCGTCCGATGATCGCCAGCCGCCCGTTCGCATCCAGGGTGGCGAGATCGCCGGTATGCAGCCACCCGTCGGCGGCCAGCGCGCCCCGCGAGACGCTCGGACCACGCACGAGCAGCTCGCCGGCGGCCGTCACCGACAGCTCGGCGCCGAGCAGTGCGAAGCCGTCGGTGGCGATCTGCGAGCACGTCTCGGTCATCCCGAACGACGGCGCCACCGGGACCCCCGCCGCCTCGGCCCGCGCCAGCAGCGCCGGCGCGATCGGGCCGCCGCCGAGCAGGACCCGGCGCAGCGTCGGTGGATGCGCGAATCCCGCGTCCAGCAGCCGGTGCAGCATCGTCGGTACCAGCGAGACGAGCGTCACCCGCCGGGCGCCGTCCATCAGCGCGTCCAGGACGGCGTCGGTGTCATAGCGCTCGTGCAGCAGCACCTCGGTCCCGTAGATGGCGCTGCGCAGCGCGATCGACAGTCCGCCGACGTGGGCCAGCGGCATCGGACACAGCCAGCGCTCATCGGGGTCCAGGCCGAGCGCGGTCGCTGAGCCGACGGCGTTCCACAGCCAGTTCTCATAGCTGAGCGTCACCGGCTTGGGACCGGCGGTCGTGCCCGAGGTGTACATCAGGGTCGCGATCTCCCCCAGCACGAGCTCGCGGGCGGGGGCGGGGGGACCGACGGGCAGCTCGGTCAGGCACAGCGCGGTCCCGGCGCGGCGGATCGCGCGCTCGGCCTCCTGCAGGCGCAGGTCGATCGGGACCGCCACCGCGCCGATCAGCAGACAGCCGTGCAGCGCGACGACGAGCTGCTCGCCGGGCAGCTCCAGCGCCACCCGATCACCGGGCCCGATTCCTCGCGCCAGCAGCCCGCCGCCGACCGAGCGCGCCGCCTCGTGCAGCCGGCGGTAGCGCCACTCGCCCTCGGGGGTGGCCACCGCCACCCGCTCGCCGTGCATCCGAGCCGCCCTGCGCAGCCATGGCTCCATGACGGTGACACTAGAGTCCCGGCGGGCGATCTGACTCAGAACAGGAGCGTGACGTGAGCATCGAATGGACGGCGTCGGGTGAGTACACCGACATCCGCTATGAGCTGTCGGAGGGCGAGGACGCCCGGATCGCCAAGCTCACGATCGACCGGCCAGAGGTGCACAACGCGTTTCGTCCCGAGACGCTGATCGAGCTCTCCGATGCGTTTGACCGCGCGCGCGAGGACCCCGATGTCGGCGTGATCATCCTCACCGGCGCCGGCGACCGCGCGTTCTGCTCGGGCGGCGACCAGCGCGTCCGCGGCGACCGCGGCGGCTACGTGACCGGCGCCGACCCCGCCCAGGCGGGCGCCCAGCGCGCCGCCGGCCGCTTCCACGTCACCGACCTGCACGTCCAGATGCGCCGGCTGCCCAAGCCGATCGTGGCGATGGTCGCCGGCTGGGCGATCGGCGGCGGCCACGTCCTGCATCTCGTCTGCGACCTGACGATCGCCGCCGACAACGCCCGCTTCGGGCAGGTCGGGCCCAAGGTCGGGTCCTTCGACGGCGGCTACGGGGCCTCGGAGCTCGCGCGGCTGGTCGGACCCAAGAAGGCCAAGGAGATCTGGTTTCTGTGCCGTCAGTACGACGCCGCGCAGGCGCTGGAGATGGGCCTGGTCAACACGGTGGTCGCGCTCGAGCGCCTCGAGGAGGAGACGGTGCAGTGGTGCCGCGAGATGCTCGCCCTCTCCCCGTTCGCGCTGCGGATGATGAAGGCCAGCTTCCACGCCGAGGAGGACGGGATGGCCGGCATCCAGCAGCTCGCCCACGACGCCAACCTGCTCTTCTACATGAGCGAGGAGGCCCAGGAGGGCCGCAACGCGTTCCTGGAGAAACGGCCGACCGACTTCGCGCGCTTCCCCCGCCGCGCGTAGGACTCGCGCGCTCGCCACGATGCGCGGGGTCAGGATCTGGCTGATGGCGGCACGGCCGCGGACGCTGCCGGCCGCGGTGGCGCCGGTGCTCGTCGGCACCGCGCTCGCCGGGTTCCAGCACGTCTTTCACCCGCTGCGCTTCGTCGCCGCGCTGCTGGGCGCGATCTTCATCCAGGTCGGCGCCAACCTCTCCAACGACTACTCCGACGCGCGGCGCGGCGCCGACACCGAGGACCGGCTCGGGCCCGTCCGGGTCACCGCGGGCGGCCTGGTGCCCCCGCGCCAGGTGCTGACCGCCACCTACGTCTCGTTTGCGATCGCCGTGCTGATCGGCGTCTACCTGATCGTCGTCGCCGGCTGGCTGCTGCTCGTGATCGGCGCCGCCTCGATCCTGGCCGGTGTGCTCTACACCGGCGGTCCGCGACCCTACGGCTACGAGGGCCTGGGCGAGGTGTTCGTGTTCCTGTTCTTCGGCGTCGTCGCGGTCGCCGGCGCCTACTTCGTGCAGGTCCGCCACCTCGACTGGGAGGCGTTCGCGCTGTCGGTGCCCGTGGGCCTGCTGGCGTCCGCGATCCTGATCGTCAACAACGTGCGCGACATCGATTCCGACCGCCGCGCGAGCAAGCGGACGCTGGCGGTGCGCCTCGGCCGCGACCGCACGCGGATCATGTTCGCGGCCACCCTCGCGCTCGCGTTCCTGCTGGCGCTGGTCACCTGGGCGTTCGGGCCACTGACCGCCTGGGTGGCGCTGACGTGGCTGGCGATCCCGCTCGCGGCCGGGCTCGCGCGGACCGTGTTCACGCGCACCGACGGCCCCTCGCTCAACGAGGCGCTGGCGCGCTCGGGGATGCTGCAGCTCGTCTTCTGCGTGCTGCTGTCGGCGGGGCTGCTGCTCAGCCGGTGAGACGGACGCGGCAACGATGCGGCTGACGGTCCGCGCCGTCACCGCCCCGATGCGGGCGCCGGTCACCGCCGGCCACGGGACGGTGAGCGACCGGGAGCTGCTGCTGGTCGCCGTGCAGGCGGGCGATGGGCGCACCGGATACGGGGAGGCGGCGCCGCTGGCCTCCTACGACGGCGTCACGGTCGCCGACGTGCGAGACGCGCTGGAGGCCTGCGCGACCGTGCTGGACGAGTACGCCGGGCACACGCCGGTGGCCGACGTGCTGGCCCGCTGCGGGGAGGTCACCGTGCTGCCCCAGGCGCTGTCGGCGATCGACCTCGCGCTCTGGGACCTCGCCGGCCGGCGGACCGGCGAGCCGGTGTGGCGGCTGCTGGGCGCGGGTGGGCGGGACCCGATCGCGGGGCAGGAGTCGATCGCCGTCAACTGGACGATCGCCGCCGCCGACCGCTCGGGGGCGGCGCTGGAGGCCGCCCAGGCCCGCGCCGAGGGGTTCTCCACCGTCAAGGTCAAGGTCGGGATCGGCGACGACGGCGCGCGGCTGGCGGCGATCCGGGCGTTCGCCGGCCCTCAGATGGCGATCCGGATCGACGCCAACGGCGTCTGGGATCCCGAGCAGGCGCGCGCCGCGCTGCGCGCGCTGGAGCCGGTCGGGATCGAGCTGTGCGAGGAGCCCGTCCACGGGCTGGCGGCGATCGCGCAGCTGCGCGGCACCGGCGCCATCCCGCTTGCGCTCGACGAGTCCGCACGGGACCCGCTCGCGCTCTCGGCGCCGGCGTCGGCCGAGCTCGTCTGCCTGAAGATCGCCGCCTGCGGAGGGATCTCGGCGACGATCGCCGCCGCCGCGCGGGCTCGCGCCGCCGGCTATGAGGTCTATCTGGCCTCGACGCTCGACGGCCCGCTGGGGATCGCCGCGGCGTTGCACGCGGCGGCGGTCATCCGCCCCACGCGCGCCTGCGGCCTGGCCACGCTGCGGCTGTTCGCCGACCGGGCCGATCCGCTGCCGGTCGCCGACGGGACGCTCATGCCCCCCACCGAGCCCGGCCTCGGCGCGGCGTCGCTCGTGCGCTGGTACGACGCAGTCTGATCCGGGCTGGTTTTGAGTCGGCTGAGACGCAGGTCGTTTCAGGCGAGGGCGACGATCAGCGCGGCGACCGCCCAGGGATCCTCCAGATGGACGGCGTGGCCGGCGCCCGGCACGACGTGCAGCCGGGCGTCGGGCAGCGCGAGCGCCATGCGATCGGCGGTGGCGCGGAACTTGGCGTCGCGCTCGCCGACGATCAGCTCGACGGGCACGGCCAGCTCGCCGAGGCGGTCCCACAGCGACGGAAGCGTCCCGGTGCCCAGGCCGCGCAGGGCGGCCGCCAGCCCGGCGGTGGTGTTGCGCAGGCGGTCGGCGGTGACCGCGGCGCGGACCTCAGGCGGCTGGCCGGCGAGCACCGGGGTCTGGGCCCAGCGCGAGACGAACTCATCGATCGTCACCGTCGTCGCCCAGGCGGCGAGCGCCTCGTCGGCCTGCCGCCGCTGGGCGCGCTCGTCGGGATCGGCGACGCCGGGGCTGGCGCCGATCAGGATCAGGCGGTCGATTCGGTCGGCCAGCGCGAACGCCGCGTGCAGCGCGACCCGCCCGCCCTGCGAATAGCCCACCAGCGTGAAGCGAGGTGGCGCCAGCGCCTCCAGGTCGCCGAGCACCGCCTCCAGCGTGACCGGCCGCACTTCGCCGGCGGCGCCGTGACCGCGCAGGTCGGGCGTCGACGGTCGATAGCTTCTGGGCAGCGCCGCCACGACGCCGTCCCAGCTGGCACCGGTGTTGGTGAAGCCATGCAGGAGGACCAGGTCGGTGTGGCGCGAGGCCATCCACGGATCATGACCACCCAGGACACCTACCGGCTGCTGCGCGCGTTCGTCGACGAGCTGGCCCGTTGCGGGATGCGTGACTGCTGCACCTCCCCGGGATCGCGGAACACGCCGATCGTGCTGTCGCTGACGCGCGACGCGCGGCTGCGCTGCTGGTCGCATATCGACGAGCGCTGCGCCGGGTTCTTCGCCGTCGGCGCGGCCAAGGCGAGCGGGCGGCCGGTGGCGGTGACGTGCACCTCCGGGACCGCGGCCGCCGAGCTGGCGCCCGCGGTGACCGAAGCTCACTGGGCGGGGGTTCCGCTGATCGTGCTCACCGCCGATCGCCCGGCGGAGCTGCGCGACGTCGGCGCCGGTCAGGCGATCGACCAGCTCAAGCTCTACGGCTCGGCGGTGAAGTGGTTCGTCGAGGTCGACCCGGCCGACGCCGGCGCCGCGAGCCTGCGCTGGATCCGCCAGCTGGCCGACCGGGCCTGGACGACCGCGGTGTCGGGACGCCCCGGGCCGGTGCACCTCAACTTCCCGCTGCGCGAGCCGCTCGTGCTCGAGGCGCCGCTGCCCGCCGACGGCGAGCGCGACGCCCGGCCCGACGGACGGCCGTGGGTGACCAGCGCCACCGCGCCGCCGGCCGCGCCCGAGCCGCCGCTGGCGCTCCCGGCGCGGACCGTGCTGATCGCCGGCGGGACCGGGCCGGGGGCGCAGGACGGGGCGGCCCTCGCCGACGCCGCCCGGCGCCTGGAGATCCCCCTGCTCGCCGATCCGCTCTCGGGCGCCCGGCGGGGCGCGGCGGCGATCGCCCATTACGACCTGCTGCTGCGCGATCCCGCGTTGCGCGAGGCGGTGCGCCCCGAGCTCGTGCTGCGCGTCGGCGACCTGCCGACCTCCAAGCCGCTGCGCGCGTGGCTGGCCGGACTGTCTGACGTGCGCCAGGTCGCGCTGGGCGCCGATCCGGGCTGGCAGGACCCCGATGCGGTGCTCGCCCTGCGCCTCGCGGCCGACCCCGTCGCGGTCCTTGACCAGGCTCACCGCGGCGGGCCCGCCGGGACGGGCGAGGCCGCGGGGATGGACGAAGCCGCAGGGACCGGCGAGGCCGACTATCTGACGCGCTGGCGCAGCGCCGACGCGGCGGTGAGCGAAGCGATCGCGGCGACGCTCGGCGACGAGCTCTCCGAGCCGGCGGTCGCGCGGATCCTGGGCGACGCCGTGTCTGACCCGGCGATCCTGTTCGTCGCCTCCTCGATGCCGATCCGCGACGTCGAGGAGTTCACCGCCGTCAGGCCCGACCCACCCCGCGTCCTGTCCAACCGGGGCGCCAACGGGATCGACGGGACGGTGTCGGCCGCCTTCGGGGCCGCCGCCGCATCTGGTCCGGATCACCCGGTGGTGCTGTTGATCGGCGACGTGACGCTCGTCCATGACCTCGGCGGCCTGCTCGCCGCGCGACGGCTCGGCCTCGAGCTGACGATCGTGCTGGTCAACAACGACGGGGGCGGGATCTTTCACTTCCTGGCGGTCAGCGGCGAGGCCGACGCCTTCGAGGATCACGTCGCCACCCCCCACGGGCTCGCGTTCGACGCCGTCGCCGCCCTGTTCGGGCTGCGCCACGTGCGCCCGCGGACGCCCAGCGAGCTGCGCGCCGCGGTCGCCGAGGCGGTCGGCAGCGGCGCGGTGACCCTGATCGAGGTGCGCACCGAGCGCGCGGCCAACCTCGCGCTGCACCGCCGCGTCGCCGATGCCGCGCTGGCGGCGATCGACTCACAAGCGAACAACGCCGCGACGAACGCGTGAGGGCTAACCGGCGAGCGCCGGCAGCATCACCCCGAGCTTGATCTCGGACTCGGCCAGCTCCGCCGCCGGGTCGGAGTCGCGCACGATCCCGCAGCCGGCGTAGCAGCGCGCCTGGGCGCCGCGCAGCAGCGCGCAGCGCAGGGCCACGCAGAACTCGCCGTCACCCGCCGCGTCGGTCCACCCGACCGTGCCCGCATACCAGCCGCGGTCAAAGCCCTCCAGTGCGGGAATCGCGGGCAGCGCGCTGAGCGGCTCGGCGCCGACGGCGGGGGTCGGGTGCAGCAGCCCGGCCAGGGCGACGGCGTCGATCGGGTGGGCCAGCTGGGCGCGGATCGGCGTCGCCAGATGCTGGATGTTGGCGACCTTGACCACGACGGGCTCCTCGGGCGTGGTCACCCACACCGCGTGGGGCGCCAGCGCGCGGGCGATCCGCCGCGCGACGATCGCGTTCTCGCCCCGGTCCTTGTCGGAGCGCAGCAGCTGCTCGCCGAGGTGATCGTCGACGGCCGGGTCGGCGCTGCGCCGGATCGAGCCGGCGAGCGCCACCGTCGAGGCGCGCTGGCCCTGGCGGCGGATCAGCAGCTCAGGGGTGGCGCCGATGAACGTCGCGTCGCCGCGGCCGACGGCGTAGACGAACGACGTCGGGAACGCCTCGCGCAGGAGACCGAGCACCGCCGCGGGATCGTGGTCGCGGGGGGCGTGGACATCGACCTCGCGGGCGAGCACGACCTTCTCGAAGTCGCCGGCCGCGATCCGCTGCACCGCCCGGGCCACGGCCTCCTCGAAGTGCGCGGGCGCCAGCGGGCTGACCACCTCGTAGTGGCCAATCGGCGCCGGGTCGAGCATCGGCAGCGGGGCGCTCACCAGCCCGTCCAGCCGGCGCTCGATCCGCTCCCGGACCTGATCGACGGTGTCGTCGGGGGCGACCTGCGCGTTGACGGTCAGCCACGTCCGGTCGCCGCGACGCGCCAGCGAGACCTCCGGCACGACGAGCGAGGCCGAGGCGAAGTCGGCCCACATCGGTCCGCCGCCGCCGGCGGGCGAGAACGCGAACCCGCCGAGCGCGGTCAGGCCGGCGCCGGGCGCTCCGGCGATCTCGTCGGCGAGCGCGGCGGCGGCGACCGCCCGCCAGCGCTGGGCGAGCGCCGCGAAGCGATCCTCACCGGCGGCCTCCAGGGACTGCACGCAGCCCAGACCGGCGAGCGCGATCGCGTCGCGGTCGGGTTGCTCGAGACAGAACCACGGCTCCCCCGGTGCCCGGGAGGCGGCGACGACGGCGCTCGGGTCAGACGCACCGCGCAGCGCGACCGTGAAGCTGGCGAGCACCGGCGCGCCGGCGGCGCGGGCGCGCAGCGACGCCTCCCGCAGACGTCGGGTCAGTCGCGCGACCTCGGGCGCCACCAGCCACGGCCCGCCCGATGCGGCGAGGCCGGGATCGGCGGGTGAGCCTGCGGCCATCGACGCGCTCAGGCCGCCGGGCGCCCCGCCGAGGACCGGCGGCGCATGTTGTACTCGGAGTCGATCGCGACGTCGGGGAAGGCGAGCTCGGCGCCGCAGGTCACGCAGACCGCATCGGAGAGCTTGAGCAGGCGCTGGCAGCGCGGACATTGGCGGCGCAGCTCGCGATTCTCATAGCGGTAGAGCACCGCGCACAGCAGCCCGATGAACGGGATGCAGAACGACACGAGGAACCACATGAAGAACGAACTGCCCTTGATGCGCCCGACGATCCCTCCGGCGAGGCCGAAGAAGAACAGGATCACGAGCAGGCCGAGGCCCTGGCTGCCACCCATCTGGCTTCTCCTCGAGTGACGATCAGAGCAGGTTGTTCAGCGCCCACAGCACCGCGACGATCGCCGTCAGCGCGACAACGACCCAGAACACCGCGAGCACGAGCCCGATCACGGCGTGGATGATGAGCGCCGCGACGGCCAGCAGGATCAGTCCGGCGGCCGCCCGCCGGAGGACCGGCGGCCCACTGCGAGAACCCTCGATATCAGATCTCATGATATGGAGGATCGTAGCGCGCGGCACGGCGCTCGACGCCGATCGGCGGGTGGCGCTCACCCGCCGTCGTGCACGGTGATCGCGACGCGTCCGGACAGGTTCAGCGCGGTCACCGAGCCGGCGGGCGGAGTGGGCTCGCCCGCCCCCTCCCAGGTCAGCGCGACGGCCCGCGCGTGCCCCGGCTCGACCCCGAACGCGTCGTCAGACGCCGTCCATCCGGGGATCTGTGCCCGCACCCCGTCGGCGAACCGGTCGCTGAACACGGTCAGCCGCGCGCGGCGCTCGGACTCGCGCATCACCGAGCCGCGCAGGCCCAGGGCGGCGGCCGACTCGACCGCGGTCGGGCGTCCGGCGGGGAAGCGAAACGCCTGGCTGAGCAGCTCGACCTCGCCGGCGTCGCCCACGTCGCGCTCCAGCGAGAGCACGACGAGGTCCTGGGCGGGCGGGCCGAAGCGATAGGCCCAGGAGACGTCGACGAACCGTCCCAGCAGCGTCTCCACGTTGTCGGTCAGCGTGCCGTGCGCCGGCAGCTCCAGCTGGTGCTCGGCCGTCTCCACACACACCTCGCGGTCGCGGTACAGGGCGATCCGCAGGCGCGCCGCCAGCGGGACCGGCCGGTCGTTGGCGACGTGGACGGCGATTCCCCCGAGGCCCTCGTCGGTGCTCCACACCGCGACCGGCGCCAGCGCCCGCCGCAGATGATGCAGCGCCACCTTCGGCGCGCCGCGATGGTCAAGCAGTCCCCAGCCCGCGCCCGGGCGCAGATCGGTCAGCCACAGCACGAGCGCCCCTCGGCAGGGCGAGCCGTCGCGCCGCCATTCCCCGAACGTCTCGGCCATCACCTCGCCGCTGACCGCGCGCGAGAGCGCGAGATAGCGCTCGGGGTCGACGCGGCGCAGCTCGCCGGGGTCCAGGTCGAAGAGCACGCGGAGGTAGTGGTCACGCACGTCGTCGAAGTCCCAGCCGGTGCCGACGTCCCGCGGAACGCCGGCCTTCCAGGCGGGATCGTGGACGACGGCACCACCCAGGGTCGCCAGCTGCTCCAGCGCGTCATCGTCGGGCACGTTGGCCAGCGCGAGCGATTCCGAGGCGAAGCGCACCCCGGCCAGGCGCGCGTCGCTCAACGGCCGCATGTAGCCGCCGACCCCGTAGTAGTTGGCCACCCCGCGGTCGGGACGAAACGGCAGATCCCCGCCCCATGGAGCCGACGGCACGTACGGCGCCTGGATCTCGGCGTCGCGGACGGCCTGCGGCAGGACCTCCCCGTAGAGCGGCCCCTCGGCCAGCGCCGGATCCAGGCCGAGCATCGCGACCTGCTGGGCGACCTCGCTGCCGCCGCACAGGACCGCCAGGCTCGGGCGGTGCGCGAGGCGAGCCAGCTGCGCGGCGGCCTCGGATGTGACGGTGTCCAGGAACTCGGGGTCGGCCTCGGGATAGTCGAGGTTGGCGAACATGAAGTCCTGCCAGACGAGGATCCCGAGCTCGTCGCAGAGATCGTGGAAGCGGTCGCTCTCGTAGGCGGCGGTCCCGACGACGCGCAGCATGTTCAGTCCGGACGCCACCGTCGCGGCAAGCACCTCGGGCAGCCGCGCCTGCGCCACGTCGGGCTCCAGCGGCGCCAGCGGCGTCCACACGGCGCCGCGGACGAAGATCGGCACCCCGTTGATCCGGAGATCCAGCCCGTCACGCAGGTCGGCGGCGCTCCCTAGCTCGCGGAAGCCGACGCGGGCGCGGTGCAGCGGGGGGTCGCCGAGCTCCAGGTCATAGAGCGCCGGGGTGCCGTGAGTGTGCGGCCACCACAGCTCCGGGTCGGCGACGATCAGCTCGCCGGCGACGGCGCCGTCGGGCGCGACCTCCAGTTCGGTCCGGTGCTCGGCACCGGCACGGCGCAGCACGAGCGCGATCGTGGCGGGCGGCGCCGCGCCGTCGGTGCTGCGCAGCCGCGCCGTGACCCGCACGACCCCGGCTCCGTCGCGCAGCCGGGCCCGGATCCGCACGTCGTCGGCGACCGCGCCGCGGCGGCGCTCCAGCGCCACCGGCCGCCACGGCCCGACGACCGGGGGACCGGGCGCGAACCCCGGCGCCCGGCCGAGCACCATCGTGCGGTAGAAGCGCAGGTTGGGCGCCGACACCAGCCGGGTGCGCCACCGCGCGCGGGGGCGGCGCCGGACGGCGAGCAGCGGCGCGAGCGCGCGACAGCAGACGGCCAGCTCGTTCTCGGCGGCCAATACCCCGCCGACGTCGAGGCGATGGGCGGCGAACATCGACTCGCTGTGCAGCAGCTCGATGCCGTTGAGGTAGACGTCGGCCACCGTCGCCAGCCCGTCCAGGGCCAGGGTGACCTCCTCATCGGGGCCGACCGGCTCGGCCGCGAACGCGACCGCGAACCACCAGTCGTGGGCGTCGTGATCGCAGTCGGGGCGGGCCTGGGGCAGCGCCCCGGCGCTCGTGCCCGGCACCCGCGCCTCGCTCCAGCTCAACGTTCCGGTGTCCGCGGGCAGCGCGCACGCCCCCGGATCGCTGCGGGCGATCCGCCAGCCGGTGGTCAGCTCCTGGACGCGGACGCCGGAGGGGGTGGGCGCGGACACCGCGGCCGGAGCCCGTCAGCCGGCGAGCGTGACCAGGCTGTCGATGGCGTCCTGCCAGGCCGCGGCGAGCGCCTCGAGCGTCGCCGTGGGATCAAACGGCCGGCGCCGGGCCAGACGGAACGACAGCGCCTTGCAGCCGTCGACGATCGCCCCGCTCGCCTCCGCGGTGGCGCCGGCGTCCTCGCCGAACAGCCACCGCGCGTGGTCGCCCATGATCTCAAACGCCGAGCCGGCCATCCGGACGGTGGCGAACGCGTAGGCGTGAAACGTATTGAGGTCGCCGGCGAGCAGCTCGGGCAGCTCGGCGACGAGGCGCTCACCGAACACGGCGAACGGGTTGGTGGCCGGCCGCCGTCGCAGATGGCCCGCCAGCAGCTCCCGCGCCGCGGCGCGCAGCGGGTCGCCCGCCAGCGGTGCGCCGGCGTCGAAGCGAACCAGCTCGGTGTAGGGCGGCAGCACCTCGGGGTCAAGCTCGTCGAGGCGCAGTGCCCCGCGATAGTCCTCGCCCGAGAGCTGCCACAGGGCGGGGCCGTGGAAGTAGTGCAGCACCTCGGCCGCCGGGTCGATCGCATCGGCGGCGACGGAGCTCTTGACGTGATCGGCGCGGTAGCTGGTGGCCGCGGTGTCGGGCAGATACCAGCTGTCGAGCTCGACGATCAGGGTCCGGTCGCGGCTCAGCTGCTCGGCGATCTGGGTCGGCAGTGGCCGGTAGGGCTGCATCTCATGGATGTCGACGCCGAACAGCCGCTCCAGGTCCTCGGGCGGCGGCTTGAAGAACGTCCACTGATCGCCCTCGAAGTCCATCCGGACGATGTGGCCGAACATCGCCAGCGGCTCCAGGCCGCGGGCGTGCAACAGCTCGATGATCACGTCGGAGTAGCAGTTGGACTCCGAGTAGGAGCGCGTCGGGGCGTGCAGAGCGTGGCGCTCGTACTCCTCGGGTCGGTGGCCGGTGAGGCTGTGCAGCTCGCCGGCGACGCTCATCGCCACAGCTGCCCCCGCACCTCGTCCGGCCACGCGGCGGGGTCCAGGCCGTGCGCGCGCAGCAGGCCGAGCACGATCCGCTCGTGTCCGAAGCCCAGGCACGCCGTGTGAGCGGTGTCCCCGTCGGCGAGCTCGAGGCCGTAGGTGGAGCCGAAGTGGTCGCGGTGGTGGTTGAACGACGCGCACGCGGTCGGTTCGGGACCGGCGATCTGCACGACCAGCTCGAGCTTGAGCTTCTCGGCCTGCTGGTTGGCGGCCAGCATCCGGCCGCGCCGGCCGAAGAACGGGTCGTTGGCGACGTCGAGCTCGGCGGCGAGTCCGAAGGCCCGCAGCAGCTCAAGGCCGCGCTGCGCCCATTCGTCGCGCCACTCCAGAACCGCGTCGGGCTCGCCGATCCGGACGAGCTCGTGCTGGTGGAAGATCTGGCGGCGCATCGGATCGTTGGACGGCTCATGACGGAACACCCAGGCCCCGCCGGCGTCGACGAACACGCCTCCGGGGGGCAGCGGACCGCGGGCGGCGATCGCCGGATACACCGGGTAGCAGGCGGCCGGCATCATCGTCAGCTCGGTCGGGCCCTGGTACTCGCTCCAGTCCTCGTGCGCGGCGGCGCGCTCACTCTGGACGCGGGCCTGGGCCTCGTCGCCGTCGAAGGAGTACACGCTGCCGGCCAGATGCGGAAACGACGTCAGGTAGCCGCTGGACTCCAGCTGCCGGCGCGGGAGCACCGGCGGGAAGCGCAGCCGCTGCGCGCCACGAGCGCCGGCCTCGGCGCTGAGACGCTCGGCGAGCCGGTCACGCACGTCCTCGAAGACCTCGCCGTGGCCGTACACGCCGGGGACGCCGGACTCCAGCAGCAGCCCGTGACCGATCAACTCGGCCAGGAACTCCGCCTGATCGGCGGATGCTTCGCGCAGCTCGACGGGCATCAGACCTCCTTGGCGATCATCAGCAGGCCGGCGTCGACGGCATGGATCCGCTCGTTGGCGACCATCAACCGGGCCGAGAGCGAGTCACGCAGCTGCCGCCCGACGCCGTAGGGCGAATCGTTCTTGTAGGCCATGATGCCGATCACCTCCAGCACGCCGGTGCAGATCCGCGGCGCCTGCTCGGAGGCCGCCAGCTTGAGGTTGTTGAAGCGCAGGACGCAGGCCAGGGTCCGCAGCGACTCGCGGTTGCCCTCCTCGTCGTAGGCGGCGAAGTCGTTCAGTGCGGCACGCACCTCGGCGCGCAGCAGGTTCAGCTCGCCCATCACCCGCGACAGGCTGTTGGCTGCCGGCACCGGTGCCCCCGGCGCGCGGCGCGCGGCGGCGCGCACGAATGCACGACCGCGCTCGAACGCCTCGGTGGCGATGCCCAGCCACGCATGGGACCACAGGATGTGGGAGATCGGCACGTGGGACTCGCTCATCACGGTTGAGAACGGCGCGGGAAGGATCTGGTCGGCCCCGAAGCGCGCGCGCACCTCAAATCCCGGCGAGCAGGTGCCGCGCATGCCCAGCGTGTCCCAGGTGCCGGTGGGAATCATCTCGGTGTCACGGGCGTGATGCAGGACGAGCACCTGATCGACCTGCTCGGCGGTGTCAGAGCGCCGCACGGTGGTGAACAGGTCGTCGGCGTGGGCACCGTAGCTGACGGTCGGCGCCTGCTTGGTGAGCTCCAGCCCCCCGTCGGGGCTCTCGGAGACCGCGGCGATCGAGCGGCCCATATCACCGCCGGTTCCGATCTCGGAGGTGACCGAGGCGATCAGCCGCTGCTCCGCGGCCAGCTGGGTCAGATAATTCTCAAACCACGGCGCGTCCTCCAGGTGGCGCACGATCGTCGCCACCTGGATCTGATGCATCGCGAACACCATCGCCGAGGCCGAGCAGCAGCGGCCCAGCTCATAACAGCCCTGGGCCAGCGCGCGCAGCGACACCCCGCCGCCGCCCAGGCCGGCCGGCACGAAGGCCGACAGCAGCCGCGCCTCGCGCATCGCCGCCAGCGCCTCGGCGGGGAACCGGGCGTCGTGGTCCACGGCGGCGGCGTGCACCGCGGCGACCTCCCGCGCGACCCGGCGCGCGTCCTCGACGAAGACCCGATCGGCGTCGGTCTCCACGAGTGCGCTCATGCGAGCTCTCCCTGCAGCTGGGTCACCGCGCCGGCGATCGCGCCGATGCTCTCAAACGCGCTGCGCTTGAGCATCGCGTCGGGGAATTCGATGTCGAAGCGATCCTCGAGCGCGAGCATCACGTTGACGCTGGCGTGCGAGCTCATGCCCGCCTGAAAGAGGTCATCGCTCACGTCCAGCGTCGAAGGATCGACCGGCAGGCGCGCGTGCTCCTGGAGCACCTCGCGGATTGCCGTCAGCGTGTCATCACTCATCAGTCTTTCGTCCCTCCGCCGCTTTCGCGACCGTATGCACACGGCGAGCTGCACTCGCCCGGCGTCATCGTCGTCATCTCGTTATCGGCGATGCCCCCGAGCCCGAGATCAGACCTCGACGGCATGCTACGGAATGCTCTTCGGCAGGTCCAGCGATGCCCTTGAGGCCCGCACGCGCGATATCTCCCTCTCGCGCGGGCGCAGGCGAGTCGGACCGAGCCCCTCGGTGGCGACGCACGACGTCATGCCGCAGGGGGGATCGTCCGTCCAGAGAGTGTCCAGATGGGGGCTCGGTGATCTGTCCAGTTGTGCGTCCAGAGCAGGGGGCGTGGCGGTCAGACGACCGACACCAAAGCCATGGACATCTCCCGCGACATCCTCTCCGAGCTGCCCCGCCGCGTCCTCGCCGCCCTGGTCTGCATCATCGCCATCCTGGCCGCGATGAGCCTCAGCGCCTCCCGCGCTGACGCCGCGACGATCCCGACGCTCGGGGTCTACACCGGCAGCGGCAACCTCGCGGGACTGAACACCTTCTCAAGCTCACTCGGCGCCCGCCCCGGCTACGTCCTGGACTTCCTGCCCGGCGACTCCTGGAACAGCATCGAGCAGCCCAACTGGTACGTCAACCAGTGGGCCGCCAGCGGCGCCACCGTCGTGCTCAGCGTCCCGATGATCCCCAGCTCCGGCGCGACCCTGGCCACCGGCGCCACCGGCGCCTATAACCCCTACTGGCAGACCCTCGCCCATAACCTCCTCGCCGACGGCGACGGCAACGGCATCCTGCGCATCGGCTGGGAGTTCAACGGCACCTGGTTCCCCTGGTCCATCCAAAACGGCAACGCCGCCAACTACGCCGCCTACTGGCGCCAGATCGTCACCACCATGCGCGCCATCGCCCCCGGCCTGCGCTTTGACTGGTGCCCCAACAGCGGCAGCTCCACCGTCAACGGCACCGCCCTGAACCCCGAAGCCGCCTACCCCGGCGACGCCTACGTCAACTACATCGGCATCGACCAATACGACCAGTCCTACGCCGCCAACCCCAGCAACGCCCAAAACCGCTTCAACGGCTACGTCAACCAGCCCTACGGCCTGGCCTGGCAGCGCAGCTTCGCCGCCACCCACAACAAGCAGGTCTCCTTCCCCGAATGGGGCCTGGACACCGGCGGCGGCGGCTACGACGGCGGCGACTCCCCCGCCTTCATCACCGACATGTACAACTGGTTCGCCTCCAGCAACCTCGCCTACCAGATCTACTTCGACTTCGACACCAGCACCGAAAACCACGCCCTCACCGACTTCCCCAACGCCAACGCCACCTACCACCAACTCTTCACCACCGACCCCACGAGCAGCACCACCACGACCAGCAGCAGCAGCAGCACCAGCACGCCGACGACGAGCACGCCCCCGGCGCCGTCGACGAGCACCCCCTCGAGCACCGGGTCCACCAGTTCCACTCCGACGGCCGGCTCCACCTCGACCGTCAGCTCGACCCCGAGCACCAGCGCCGGCGCCCCGAGCACCAGCACCGCGCACACGACCTCCGGCGCCACCGCCAAGAGCACCAAGCCCGCCGTGACCAAGCGCACCCACCGGGCACGGCGTGTCGCCAGGACCAAGGCGCCGCTCGCCCGCACCGCGAGCGCCGGCAGCGCGAAGACCAAGCGCCACCACCGGCGCGCCGCGCATCGGCACCACGCCGCCTAGCGCGGCGCCACGCCGCTCGCGCCCGGCGACAACCACCCGAGCGCCACACGCTCCCCGTGCGCCCGTCGACGACGGGCGCGGTTGCGATTGTGCACCGTAGAGGTGGCTTGAGTCGCACCACCCCCTCACCCCGGCGGGTCGCTGTCGGCGCCGGGTGACTGAGGGCCCAGCGCCGGGGTCACCGAGACGATCGAGGACCGTTCCGCGGCGCCGTCCGTCCAGAGAGTGTCCAGATGGGGGCTCGGTGATCTGTCCAGTTGTGCGTCCAGAGCAGGGGGCGTGGCGGTCAGACGACCGACACCAAAGCCATGGACATCTCCCGCGACATCCTCTCCGAGCTGCCCCGCCGCGTCCTCGCCGCCCTGGTCTGCATCATCGCCATCCTGGCCGCGATGAGCCTCAGCGCCTCCCGCGCTGACGCCGCGACGATCCCGACGCTCGGGGTCTACACCGGCAGCGGCAACCTCGCGGGACTGAACACCTTCTCAAGCTCACTCGGCGCCCGCCCCGGCTACGTCCTGGACTTCCTGCCCGGCGACTCCTGGAACAGCATCGAGCAGCCCAACTGGTACGTCAACCAGTGGGCCGCCAGCGGCGCCACCGTCGTGCTCAGCGTCCCGATGATCCCCAGCTCCGGCGCGACCCTGGCCACCGGCGCCACCGGCGCCTATAACCCCTACTGGCAGACCCTCGCCCATAACCTCCTCGCCGACGGCGACGGCAACGGCATCCTGCGCATCGGCTGGGAGTTCAACGGCACCTGGTTCCCCTGGTCCATCCAAAACGGCAACGCCGCCAACTACGCCGCCTACTGGCGCCAGATCGTCACCACCATGCGCGCCATCGCCCCCGGCCTGCGCTTTGACTGGTGCCCCAACAGCGGCAGCTCCACCGTCAACGGCACCGCCCTGAACCCCGAAGCCGCCTACCCCGGCGACGCCTACGTCAACTACATCGGCATCGACCAATACGACCAGTCCTACGCCGCCAACCCCAGCAACGCCCAAAACCGCTTCAACGGCTACGTCAACCAGCCCTACGGCCTGGCCTGGCAGCGCAGCTTCGCCGCCACCCACAACAAGCAGGTCTCCTTCCCCGAATGGGGCCTGGACACCGGCGGCGGCGGCTACGACGGCGGCGACTCCCCCGCCTTCATCACCGACATGTACAACTGGTTCGCCTCCAGCAACCTCGCCTACCAGATCTACTTCGACTTCGACACCAGCACCGAAAACCACGCCCTCACCGACTTCCCCAACGCCAACGCCACCTACCACCAACTCTTCACCACCACCCGCACGGCGAAGGCCACGACGCCGGTCGCGACCGCCCACGTCCACCGGGCACGGAGTGTCGCCAAGACCGAGGCGCCGCTCGCCCGCGCCGCGACCGCCAGCAGCGCGAAGACCAAGCGCCACCACCACCGCCGCCACCACCACCACCGGCGCCCGGCACACCACCGCCGCGCCGCGCATCGTCACCACGCGGCCGCCTAGCCTCCCCCGCCGCGTGCGGTTCATCCCCGACGTCTCCCGCCCTCCGCGACCCGCCGACCCTCGGCGGGTCGCTCCCGTTGCGGGATCGGCCCGGCAGACCCGCGCGACGCCTCCCGTCGCGGCCGCACGCGGCGCGTTGCGAAGCCGAGCAGTTATGGTGACCGAGATGGCGCGCCGAACGGGCCCCACCACTCGCACGATCGCCGTGGCCCGCTCCGCAGCCACCCGCATGGTGCTCGCCTCGCCGCTGGCGCCCCACGCCCGCCGGGCCGCCCAGGTGCTCGGCCCCCCGGCCACCCGCCGTGACCTGCGTGACAACGAGGCGATGAAGCTGCTCGTGGCCGCGTCGCTGGCCCCCGACGGCAGCGCGATCGACGTCGGCGCCAACGTCGGCAGCGTGCTGAGCGAGATCGTGCGCGTCGCGCCCGCGGGCCGCCATCTCGCCTACGAGCCGATCCCGGGGCTGGCCGCCGATCTGCGCGCGCGCTTCCCGTCGGTCGAGGTCCGCTCCGAGGCGCTCGCGGCGACGTCGGGCGAGAGCACGTTCACCCACGTGCTCTCCCATTCGGGCTACAGCGGGCTGCGTGAGCGCGAGACGCCCGGTCACGAGCGCACCGAGCAGCTCACGGTGCGCACCGAGCGCCTCGACGACACCCTGCCCGACGGCTTCATCCCCGCCTTCATCAAGATCGACGTCGAGGGCGCCGAAGGCCAGGTCCTCGCTGGAGCCGCTGATCTGTTGGAACGGTGGCGCCCGGTGGTCGCCTTCGAGCACGGCAAGGTCGCCTCCCCCCTCTACGGCACCGGACCGGCCGACATCTATGAGCTGCTCGTCACTCGCGCCCGGCTGCGCATCTTCGACATGGACGGCGGCGGGCCCTACAGCCTGGACCAGCTCACCGAGACCTTCGAGCTCGGGACGTTCTGGAACTTCTTCGCTCGGGGCTGAGCTGCGCCCCGAGAGAGCGGGGTGGCCGGCACCTGCGACGGTCCGTTTCAGCCGCACTCCACGCGCTCAGGGCTCCGGCGCCGCCCTGAGGATCGGTCGCTCCGGTGCGTCGACCGTCGACCCGTCAACCCGGTGACCGACTGAGGTCCGGGGGTTACCGGCCCTCGTCGCGCAGCTTCAGCCGCGGCTCAGCCGTCCGGCCCTCGCCGAGGCGCTTGGTCGTCACCGACGGCGAGGCGTAGTAGTAGCCGGGAGGCCGCTGCTCGCGGGTGGTCCCGGCGACGCGGTTGAGGACGACGCCGAGGATCCGGGTGTTGGCGAGCTTCAGCACCTGGAGCATCGCCTGCAGGTCGGCGGGATCGCGACGCTTCATGTCGATCACGATCACCAGCGCATCGACCATCGAGGCGATCATCGCCGACTCCGCCGCCAGCAGCGGCGGCGTGTCGATCAGCAGCAGCCGGTCCTGCAGGCTCTCTCGGATCAGCGGGTAGGCGCGCTCGATGACGCGCGGGGGCTGTTCGACGGGCTGTCCGGCGGTGAGCACGGTGAGCCGGGGCAGGTCGGTGGACTTCAGACGGGCGGGGATCGCGATCTCCCGGCCGTTGTCGGCGGGATCGCCGTAATCACCCATGCGGCTGACCGTCGCGCCGTCTCCGCCCGGGATCAGGCGTGTCGTCCGGCGTGGGCGGGGGAGCCCGATCTCGCCGACGCCGTTCTGGGCCTCGAGATTGAAGCGGCGGTGCACCGCCGGGCGACGCAGGTCGAAGTCGACGATCGTCACCGGCCGGCCCAGCGACGCCAGCACCCAGCCGAGGTTGGTGGTGACGCTGGTCTTGCCCTCCCCCTGCGCCCAGGAGGTGACCGCGACCGTGTGATAGTCGCGGGCGAGCAGCTCGAAGGTGGTACGCAGCCGCTGATAGTCCTCGATGATCTCGATCAGCCCCGCATCGCCGAACAGCTCGGCCGGCTCGCGGCGGATGTGGCGGGTCCGGGCGATCTCACCGATGACGGTCAGGCCGAAGGTCTCGCGGATCATCGTCGCGCCGGTCAGTCGCTTGCGCCAGACGTCGGCCAGCAGCGCGGCGAGCACTCCGAGAATCGCTCCCAGGACGATGCAGCCGATCAGGATCGGCCCCTTGCGCGGACTGTAGGCCGAGCTCGGGGCGACGGCCGGATTGAGCACGGTCAGCTTCAGCTGCGTCGTGATCGGATGCTGCATGACCTCGGTGGCGGCGGCGTTGGCGGCGTTGGCGGCGGTGCGTGGATCGGTGCTCGTCGCCTTGATCGTCAGCACCCCGGTCCCGGCCGCGTTGTCGGCCGACAGCGACGCGTTGCGCGACGAAGGATCGACCGACCGCACGAGGGTGGCGAACTGTTTGGTCTCCACCTGCTGGACGATTCCGGGCAGGATGATCGTGGTCACGTTCGTCGCGCCGCTGGCGAGCGCCTGGGCGTTGGTCGGCTGCCCGAACAGGATCGCGCTCGCCTGGTACTTCTTGGTCGGCAGGAACGACAGCGCGCCGCCGATGGCGAGGAACAGCAGGAAGATCACCAGCACCAGCGGCCAGAACCGCCGCGTCGCCCGGGCCAGGTCGCGCGTGGTCATCGCGCCACCAGCTCGCCGACGGGGGCGGGGACCGACGGCGGCGGCACCGGGGTGACCCGCGCCGTGGGGCGCTCGGCCAGCCGCTCGTTGGCAAAGCTGATCGACACGCCGATCATCCCGCCCAGCATCAGCGCCAGCCGGTACTTCTCGAAGATCGACTCGAACTGGCCCTTGACCAGCAGGGCGACGAAGCTGACGCCGACTCCGGCGGCCAGCGCCATCATCCGGGGGTCGGCCGCCCGGCGCCAGGATGCGAACAGGTCCCGCACGCACTGGACCGCCGCCAGGGTGAACAGCAGAAGCCCGACGACGCCGGTGCGCACGAGCAGATCAAGCGTGATGTTGTGGGTCAGATCGGTGAGCACGAAGCTGTAGAGGCCGGGAGAGTAGTAGGAGTAGGTCTTGCCCAGGCCCCAGCCGAACCACGGACGCTGGTGGATGAGACCGAAGGCCTGCGCCCACTGATTCAGTCTGTCATCGGCAGATTCCTGTTTTCCTCGACTGTTGAACGCCTCCTGGATCTGATTGGCGAGCGGCAGCGAGAAGTGAGAGCTCGTGGTCAGCGCGCTGATCAGCACCAGCATCACGACCAGGCCCAGGGCGATCCCGACGGCGAGGCCGAACTCCGCCGCGGTCACCCGGACATGCTCCCGGCTGATGAACAGGGCGACGGCGAGCAGCGCCAGGCCGACGGCGAGCTCGACCATCGCCGCCCGCTGACCGGCGACGAGCGGGGCGCCGAGCATCGGCAGCGACGCCAGGATCGGCATCATCCGGCGCTCGTCGCTGCACAGTCCGACGGCGAGCGTGATGGTGCCGAGAATCGCGAATACCGAGGCGGCATCGGCGCCGAGCTGACCGAGCGTCTGCAGCGGCAGCACGGGCAGATTCAGGTTGATCGAGACATGCGCCTCGTTGGAGGTGATCAGGCAGGCGGCGAGGATCGCCGACAGACCAATCACCCGGTGCAGCGCCCGGCTCTCCAGCCACCGGCGGGTCGGCACGGCCGCGACGAGCATCAGCGTCCCGAGGTAGATGACGATCTTCGCCTCGTAGCTGACGAAGTCCTTGGCGTTGCCGCCGAGGATGCCCTCGATCGTCTCGGTGACGATCCACACCAGGAAGGCCGACCAGAACGCCAGCTGCACGGGACGTGCGCGGACCGTCGGCCGCGCCGCGATCCGGGCGAGCACCGCGAGCGGGATCAGGACGTCGTAGATCCGAAAGCTCAGCGAGCCTGCCTGGAGATGAAACAGCGACGTCGGAATCGAGGTCTGGTCCTGATACATCGCCGACTCGATCACGATCAGCGCGAGCAGCACGGCGACGATCCGCTCCGGCCCCTCCGGGTCGCGATTGCACTTCACCAGCCACCGGAACAGGACGACCACGACGACGACCGCCAGGCAGGCGACGATCAGCAGGACGAACGCCGAGTCGGTCATCGGCGCGAGGCTACCGGAGGGTTCGCGTGTCCCGGGACGGTGATCGAGCGCCACAGGGCGAGCGTCTCGTCGCACATTCGCGCCTCGGCGAAGCGCTCGGCCGCCCGCCGGGCGCCGCGCGCCGCCAGATCACGACGCCGTTCCGGATCCTCCAGCAGCTCGATCAGGGCGCCGGCCAGCGCCGTCGGATCCTCCGGCGCGACCAGGGTCCCGGCGTCGCCCAGCACCTCGGGCAGGCCGCCGACGCGGGACGCGACGACCGGAACGCCCGCCAGCATCGCCTCGGCGGCCACCAGCCCGAACCCCTCGTAGCGCGAGGGGACGGCCAGGATGTCCATCGCCGGCAGCAGATCGGCCGCGCGCTCGCGGAAGCCGACGAAGCGCAGGTAGGCCGGATCCTGGGCGCCGGCGAGCCGGTCGCGCTCGGGACCGTCGCCGATGACGACGAAGCGGGCCCGCGGGCAGCGCTCGTGGACCGCGGCCGCGGCGACGGTCAGGACGTCCCAGCCCTTCTGTGGATCCAGGCGGCCGATGCCCCCGACGACCAGATCGGCCTCCCCCAGGTTCAGCTGGGCACGCGCGTCGGGCAGCGGCCGGGGCGCGGCGATGCCGTTGTGGATCACCTCGGCGGTGACGCCCTGGGACTCCAGGTAGCTCCCGACCGCAGCCGAGACGGCGATCACCGCCCGCGTGGCCCGCAGCGCCGCCCCCGCGAGCCGCTCGCGCGCGCCGGCGCGCTCGGGCAGTACGAGGTGAAGCGTCGCGGTGACCGGGACCCCGGCCAGGCGGGCGGCGGCGACGGCGACCAGTCCGTCGCCCTGATCGCTGAGGTTGACATGGACCAGCGCCGGCCGGCGCGCCCGCAGCAGCCGGGTCAACCGCACGAGCGCCGCCGCCCGGGGTCGCCGGCCCAGCCCCCGCACGATCCTCGTCGCCGCGCCGGCCTCACGCACCTGGTCGATCAGCTCGGCCGGCGCGCGGTCGCCGGCGGCGACCTCGACATCCACGCGATCACGGACGCCGTTCACCAGCGTGAGCAGGTACGTCTCGGCGCCGCCGAGCTCGTGCGCGTCGGTGACGATCATGACCTCACAGGCAGATGCGCTCATCGCTGCTGCTTGGGCCACAGCGCCGGGCGATCCTGGCGCAGGTAGCGCGCCATGCCGCCGAACGCCACCAGCTGCAGGAACAGGACCTGGGCGGCCACGCCCTCCGGCCGGGACACCGTCTGCCCGCGCGTCGAGCGCACGAGCGCCCGTCCGGCGATGGCGTGACCGAGCAGCATGGTCCTGGCGGCCCGGCTGCGCCGAGCGCGCACCACTGACCAGCCGACGAGCCCGGCGTGGGCGATCGGACCGCCCGACTGGCGGATCAGCCGATGTCCCCACAGCTGGGCGGCGAGCGGGCCCCAGCGCGGCGACAGCAGCGTCCGCCGGCGCCACAGGACGTCCAGCGCCCCGCAGACGACGCGGGTCCGCCGCTCCCAGTCCTCCTGCCAGGTCGCGCTGGCGTCCTCCAGCGCCACCGCCGCCGGCTCATAGACGATTCGCAGTCCCTGCTCGATGACGTCGAGCGCCATCCACAGGTCGTCGACCGCGAGGTCGTCGGGCAGCGGGCGGAAGGCGTCGCGGCGGACCGCGGCCAGCTCGCCGACCAGCCCGATCGTGCTGCCCTGGATCGACTCGCGCCGCTTCAGCCACGACTCAAACCGCCAGTAGGCGCCCTCGTGGCCGCCGGCGATCCGCTTCTCCCCGGCGACGGCGCCGACCCGGTCGTCGATGAACCAGCGCGCCAGCACGGGCAGCGTTCCCGGCGTCAGCATCGCGTTGGCGTCGGTCATGATCACGATCGGATGCCGGGCGGCGGAAAAGCCGCGGTTCAGCGCCGCGGCCTTGCCCTCGCGCCGCGCGGGCTCGATCACCTCGACGCCGGGGCGCCGCGCCGCCCGGGCGGTCGCGTCGTCGTCGGCGACGACGATGATCTGGCGCTCGCCGGCGTACCCGGCGCGCTCCAGATCGTCGAGCTTGGCGGCGATGATCGACGACTCCAGGTAGGCGGGGACGACGAGCGAGATCCCGGGCCAACGGTCCGGGTTCGGCGGCGGATCGGCTCGGCGCCCGCGCGTGGACCAGGCCAGCCACGCCGGATAGACGACGGGACCGGCCGCCGCGACCGCGGTGAGGCCGAGCAGCGCTGCTGCCGCGGCGACGCCGCCGGGCCGGGCACCACCGCCGCGAGCGGCACGCGCCTCAGCGGCGGCGACGGTCACGGCGGGAGATCGGCGAGAGCGGCATGGCGAGGCGGACGAAAGCGCACCCGGACCGCGTCCACGGTAGACGAGGGCCGCGATCGACGCCGGTGGCGTTCACGGTCCCGGACTGGCTCTCCGGTGCCGCCACCCGCCTGCAACAACCCATCGACCGTCGCGCTGCGTGACCTGTCGGCAGCAACGCCCTGGAACTTGAGCGCCCCCGCCCCGGCTCACGCGGGCGACCGCTTGCGCCGATGAGGGCTCGTGGCATACTCGCTGCCTTCGTCTCGGCGTCCGCGCGTGCTGCGCCATGCTCCGCGTCCCGACGAGCCGACCATGGCAGCCCTTCCCCGTCGTTTCCTCCGAAACGCGCTGAGCAACTACGCCGCGTCGGGCGTCTCGATCCTGCTCGCGCTCGTGCTCACGCCGGTGCTCGTCCGCGGCCTCGGTCAGGCGGGCTACGGGGTCTGGGGTCTCACCGGATCCCTGGTGCAGTATCTCAGCCTGCTGCGCTTCGGGTTCGACGGGGCGGCGGTGCGCCACGTCGCCGGCGACGATCAGCGCGGTGACCGCGAGCACATGCAGGCGGTGATCGCCACCACCGCCTGGACGATGATGGTCCCGGCGGTCCTGGTGCTGCTCGCCTCCCCCGGGATCGCGCTGCTGTTCCCGATCATCTTCCACGTCGACCACCGGCTCGAGACGCCGGCGATCATCGTCGCCGGCCTCACCGTGGTCGACTTCGCGTTCTCGCTCGTGACCGATGTCTTCGGCGCGACGTTGCAGGGCCTGCAGCGCTATGACCGGCTCAACCTCTCGGTGGCCGGCACCTCGTTGGCCCAGGCGACGGCGTGGGTGGTGATCATCGTGCTCGGTGGCGGCCTGATCCCGCTCGGGGTCGCGCTGCTGGGCTTCGGCCTGGTCGGTCAGCTGTCGCGCTACCTGTTCGTGCGCGGCCAGCTGAGGGTCGACCTCCTCTCCCGCCGCCACGTCCAGCGCGGCCTGGTGCGATCGCTGCTCACCGCCTCGAGCTGGATGGCGGTCATCGACCTCACGCAGCTGATCATCAACGAGCTCGACGCGGTGGTGGTCGGCATCGTCGTGGGAGTCCCGGCGGCGGCCGTCTACCTGGTCGGTCAGAAGCTCTCCAGCCTCGTGTCGAGCTTCGCGTCGCCGGTCCAGGCGATGTTCTACAGCCACGCGGCGACCCTGGCGGCGGTCGAGGACCGCGACGGCCTGCGCGAGTCGATGTACTCCGGGACCCGGGTCGCGCTCGCGGTCGCGGTTCCGTTGATGCTCGTCCTGGATGTGCTCGCCCGCCCGGCGCTACACGCCTGGGTGGGGTCGGGATACGGCTCGGCGGCGCTGGTGATCGTGTTCCTCTCGGCCGCGTTCGTAGTCGATGCCTTCGCCCGCACCCCGGTCTACGTGCTGCGCGGCATGGGCGACGTGCGGCGGCCGGCACTGCTGGGGCTGATCGAGGTCGCGCTCAACCTGACGTTGAGCGTCGTGCTCGCGCTCGCGCTCGGACTCAAGGGGGTCGCGCTGGCGACGCTGATCGCGATCACGGTCATGAACTTCGGCTTCACGCTGCCCTACGCGTGCCGGCGGCTGGGCGTTCCGCTGATCGGTCTCGTGCTCACGGCCGTGCGCGCGCACCTGCCGCCCGCCGCCGTCTCGCTGGTGGTCGGGCTGGCGATCATGCACCTGGGCGTGGGCGGCCTGCTCCAGGTCATCGGTGCGGGCGCGGCGATGGTCGTCACCTACGGCCTGGTGCTGTGGGCCAGCGGGCTGTCCTCGCAGGAGCGCGACGAGATCCGCCGCCTGCTGCGCCAGCGCCGGACCGGTGACGCGCTGTGACCGCCGATCCGCTGCGCGTCCTGATCGTCGATCCGTCGCCGCGCGGCGGGATCGCGCTCTACACGGCGATGGTCGCCGAGGGCCTGGCCGAGGCCGGCGCGGAGGCGACGATCCTCGCCAGCCGCGGTCTTGAGGACGGCAGCGACGTGGTCACCGTGCTGCGCACGCTGCCGATTCCGGTGTGGGGCAAGCCCGAGGGCGCCGGGTTCGGGTTCTACCTGCGCAAGGTGCGGGAGTGGCTGGCGTCCGCGGCGACGATCCGGCGCACGATCGCCCGGCTGTCGCCCGACGTCGTCCATTTCCAGGCGACGATCAACCGGCGCTGGGACGCCCGGCTGCTGCGCCGGCTCAGCCGCGGACGGCCGGTCATCTGGACCGCGCACGACGTGCTCCCGTTTGAGACGACCGACGCCGACCGCGAGCGCTTCGCGGCGATCTACCGCGCGGCCGACCGGGTGATCGTGCACAGCGCCCCCGCCGCCGCGGAGGTGCGAGCGCTCGCCGGCGTGCGCGCCGACATCGTCGAGCACCCGGTTCCGGCGCGCGTGGCCCGGGTGCCCGCGGCGGAGGCGCGCGAACGTCTGGGACTGGCCGACGACGGCCGGCTGCTCGCCGCGCTGGGCTTCATCCGCGCCTACAAGGGCTACGGGCTGCTGGCCGACGTGTGGGAGCAGCTCGGCACCGGCGCGCCGCGCCTGCTGTTGATGGGCGAGCTGCTCAGCCCCAGCGAGCAGGGCGTGATCGACCGCCTGGCGCGCCATCCCCGCGTCGAGCTGCGGCTGGGCTACGCGTCCGATCTGGATCTGCAGCTGGCCGCGTGCGCCGCCGACGCGCTGCTGCTGCCCTACACGATCGCCTCCGACAGCGGGCTGGTGCACCTCGCGCGAGCGGTCGGGCGACCGGTGCTCGCCTCCGACGCCCCGCAGCTGGCCGCGTCGGTGACCGCCACCGCCAGCGGCGCCGTGGTGCCGCGGACCGTCGCGGCCTGGTCGGAGGCGGTGACCGGTCCGCTGCCTCCGCCGTCGCCGGCCCTGCTGACGCCGAGCGGCGTCGGGATGGCCCATCTCGCGGTGTACCGGGCGGCGATGGATCGCTAATCATCGCGCCCGGAACTGCCGATGAGGACGCAGCGCGCGCCGAGCGCCTGTCATCACCCTTCCACACCGGCCACCGATTGCTAGATTCAGACACCGAACGTCAGGGGGAGCCGGCTGGCACCGGGGGCATCGCGATGATCGAATCCTCTCCGCCATCCTCACCGAGCGCGGGGACCGCCGCTCCCGTGTGGCTGGGAGACCGGGACCCCGTGTTCGGCATGTATCACGCCGCGCTCGGGGAGCCTCATCCGCTCGCCGTGCTGTTCTGCGCCCCCTTCGGATGGGAGGACATGGGCTCCCATCCGATCCGCCGGGCGTGGGCACAGCGTCTGGCCGCGGCGGGTCATCCGGCGCTGCGCTTTGACCTGCCCGGCACCGGGCAGAGCGCCGGCGGTCCCGCCGACGACGACCTCGTGGCACGCTGGCTGGACGCGATCGCCGACGCCGCGACGTGGCTTCGGCAGACCTCGGGCGCCGGGGCGGTCGCGGCCCTCGGCATCGGCATGGGCGCGCTGCTGGCCCTGGAGGCCAGCGCGCAGGGCGCACCGCTGGACGACCTCGTGCTCTGGGGCCTACCGCTCAGCGGCCGCGGGCTGGTCCGCAAGCTGCGGGCGTTCGCGGCGCTGCAGTCGGCCGACGACTCCTCCGGCGACGACGCGCTGCCCGACGGCTGGCTGGAGAGCGGGGGCTACGTGCTCAGCGACCGGACGCTCGACGATCTCGCCCGGCTGCGGGTCGACCGCGAGCCCGCGCCGCGACTGCGACGGGCGCTGCTGCTGGAGGGCGCCGCGCCCGATGGCGAGCAGAAGGCGCTCACGGCGCTGGACGCCGCGGGGGTGTCGGTGCGCCTCGCGCCGGGAGCCGGCTACGTGGAGATGCTCGATCGGCCCAACCTCTCCCGCGTCCCGGAGGCGACGGTCGCGCTCGTCGGCGAGTGGTGCGACGGTGAGCGGGCGGTCACCGGCGAGCCCCAGCGCCCGGTCCCGAGCGCCGCCTCCCACGGACTGATCGACGCTGGAGGGATCACGGTGCGGGAGAGCCAGTTCTCCGTACCGACGCCGCAGGGCACGATCGTCGGCATCCTCGCCGAGCCCGACGACCCCGGCCGCGCCCGGCACGACGTGTGCCTGATCGGACTGCCGGCGATGGCCGAGCGTTCGATCGGCCCCAACCGCCTGTGGGTGGAGCTGGCCCGACGCTATGCGGCGCAGGGCATCACGGTGCTGCGCACCGATCTCTTGTCGATCGGGGAGAGCGACGGCGACCTGGAGGTCATGTACGACTTCCAGACGGTCGTCGATCCCGACCGCACCGCGCAGATCCGCCGGATCATGGACGCGCTTCAGGAACGCCGCCACACCGACCGCTTCCTGCTCGCCGGGTTGTGCTCGGGCGGAGGGTGGGCGCAGAACGTCGCCTGGGTCGACGAACGCGTCCAGGGACTGCTCATCCTCAACCCGGGCGTGCTGCCCGACGCGCACGCGCGGATCATGCGCGACGCGGCGAGCCGGCCCCTGCGCGTCCTGCTGCGAGCCGATACGTGGCGGCGCCTGCTCCGCGGCGAGGCCAGCATCCGCGGCGGCGCCCGTCAGGCGCTCAACGGCCTGGCGCACCTGTTCGCACTCGCCCGCACCCGCTCGGCGCCCGACACCCTGCCCGGCGGGGTCGTGGTGGAGCTGCCCGACGCCGACCGGCCGCCGAGCTATCGCGGCATGATCGAGCGCGTCGGTGAACACGACGGCCGTGTCGTGTTCGGCGTCTGCCGCGTCGAGCCGGGCCATCGCCTGCTGGAGATCGAGGGCATCATCGACGAGCCGGCGCAGTGGCCCCAGCTCACGATGCGGACCTTCGCGTCCTCCGATCACGACATGCGCAGCGTCACCGACCAGCGGATCGTCCACGAGCTCGCCGACATCCTGCTCGCGCCGGAGCTGGCGCGCGAGGCGCTGCCGGCGGCTACTGCCTGAGCGGCGTCGTCGCGCTCGACGTCGCCGGCCGCCCGCCACGGGTCAGCTGCCGGTAGCGCGACGCGGCCTGCGGGAACGCCTGCAGCGACGATCGACCGACCGAGGTGTCGAAGTCGAAGTAGGACTGGTAGGCGAGGTCTGAGGTGTCAAACCACGCGTACATGTCGTTGACGAACGTCGGCGAGTCGCCGCCGCCGACCTGGTCGGCGGGGTCGCCGCCGCTCAGCAGTCCCCACTCCGGAAAGCTCACCGGCTTGCCGTGGGCGCGGGCGAACCGCCGCTGCCAGGCCAGTCCGTAGGGCTGGTTGACGTAGAGGGCGAACCGGTGCTGCGCGTCCTCGCCCGAGGTCGGGCTGGCGTCGTACTGATCAAGCCCGATGATGTCGACGTAGGCGTCGCCCGGATAGGCGGCCTCGGGATCCAGCCGCACGCCGTCAACGACCGAGCTGCCGCCGTTGACGCACCAGTCAAAGCGGAAGTGGGCGCCCGGGACCGTGCGCATCGCGGTCACGATCCGCCGCCACGCCTCGGCGTATCGCTGCGCCTGACCGTGCTGGATCGACCACGGGAACCAGTTGCCGTTGAACTCCCACCCGAGGCGCAGGGTGATGTCCCCGGCGCCGCCCGCCACCAGCCGCCGGGCGAGTGTCGTGAACCGCGCGTCGTCGTCGCCCTGCGCCTCCTGGGCCAGCGACCCACCGCCGGGATACGGGAGCATCGGCACGCTGAGCACGAGCTTGACGTGGGCCTCTGACCAGCGCGACAGCAGCCAGTCGGGATCTTCGATTCCGGCCCAGCTGTTGCCGTCCAGATAGTCCATCACGTAGCCCGGCCGGGCGCCCAGCTGCCGCGCGAACGCGTCAAAGCCCGCGACGTTGCCCGCACCGACGTAGACCCCGACGCGGGCCAGGCTGACCGGCGGCGAGGGGTGCCGGCGGCGGCCGATCACCAGTCCCGCCGCCAACGCGCAGACCGCCAGGATCGCGATCGCGCGGATCCAGAGACCGGTCCGCCCGCGGACCGGGTGGTCATCGAGCGCCATCGCCGTCGCCGTCGCCATCGCGCTCCCCCAGGAGCCGGTCCAGCGAGCGCTCGGCCGCGGCGGCGACCGCCGGCCAGTCAAAGCGGCGCGTGACCGTGTCGCGTCCGGCGCGCGCCAGCTCGGCGCACAGCGCGTCGTCGCCCAGCAGACGATCGACGCAGGCGGCGAACTCCACGGGGTCGTCGGCGATCAGGGCGTCGTGGCCGTGGCGCAGGCCAAGGCCCTCGCCGCCCAGGGTCGTGGTCACGACGGGGACGCCGGCCGCGAGCGCCTCCAGGATCTTCAGCCGGGTGCCGCCGCCGACCCGGAGCGAGACCGCGAGCACGCGCGCCGCGCGCAGGTAGGGCTCGGTCTCGGGCACGAAGCCGGTCACCTCGACGGGCAGGGGCGCACGGGCGGCGAGCCGGCTCAGCGACGGCGGCGGGTTGGCGCCGACGATCCGCACCCGCGCACCGGGGTGGCGCAGGTGCGGCACGATGTCGGCGATCAGGTAGGTGGCGCCGTCGACATTGGGCCCGTAGTCCATCCGGCCCAGGAACAACACCTCCGGGGTGGGCGCCGGGGCCGCGCGCAGCGGCGTTCCCGCACAGTCCACGCCGTTGGGGACGAGGTCGACGCGGCCGGGCGCCAGTCGTTCGAAATGGTCGCGCTCCTGTGCCGACACCGCCCAGGTGCGCCCGACCCGTCGCACGACGGCCGCCTCGTGGACGGCCACGGGCCGCAGCTGGGTGCGCGCCGCCAGGCCCCGGGCGCCGCCGGCCCGGGTCATCGTCGTCACCCGGCGCAGCTCCACGTTGTGGCTGTCGAGCACCGTCGCCGCCGACACCCGCTCGGGCAGGTAGGGCTCCATGTAGAGCTGGCCGACGACGACGACGTCGGGGCGCAGCTCATCGAGCATCCGCTCGAGGATCAGGCCCGCATGCGGACTGTGGAAGTAATGGCGCTGAAACGGCCGGCGCGTGACCGCGTCGACCGCCAGCGCGACCTGGCGACGCCGCGGCGAGGGCACGAACTCGGCCAGCTGCACCTGTCCGCCCAGCTCGCCCAGCGCCCGGCGATGCTCCTCGGAAACGGGGCCGTCAGACGCCAGCGCGAACACCGACACCTCGTGGCCGAGCTCGGCGAGCTCGCGCATCAGGTGATAGCTGCGCAGGCGCGCGCCGCTGACCGTCGGCAGCGGGGGTTCGTGGGTGAGAAAGAGCAGACGTGCGGGCATCGCGTGCTGAGAATCAGCGCCGGCCGGTGCCCGCCGGCGGGCCCGCGCCTAGGTTTCGCTGCGCCCGCGCGAGATCGCGATCTCGCCGGTGCGCGCCATCTCGATCAGGCCGAACGGCCGCAGCAGCCCCTCGAGGTGGTCAACCTTCTCGCAGTCGCCCGTGACCTCGACGATCACCGAGCGCTTGGTGACGTCGACGACCTTGGCGCGGAAGATCTCGCAGATCTGCATCACCTCGGCGCGCGCGGCGCCGTCGACGGTCGAGACCTTGAACACGGCGAGCTCCCGAGCGAGGGTCTCGGCGGGCTCCAGGTCGCGGATCTTCAGCACGTTGATCAGCTTGTGCAGCTGCTTGGTCACCTGATCGATCGGCTGGACCGCGCCGTCGAGCGTGATCGTGATCCGGGAGACCGTGTCGTCGTCGGTCGGCCCGACGGCGAGCGTGTCGATATTGAAGCCGCGACGCGCGAACAGGCCCGTGATCCGGGTCAGGACGCCGGGCTTGTTCTCGACGAGGATCGAGAGGATGTGCTTGCGCCCGGTGCGCAGGCCGACGACGGCCTCGAGCTCGTCGAGCGACAGGATGTCCTTGGTGGCGGGCTCTCCCATCGCGCTCACCCCTGCATGTCACGCGCGGCCTGGCCGGGCATGATCATCGGGTAGACGTTCTCCTCCTGGACGACGCGCACGTCGACGACGACCGGGCCGTCGGTGGCGATCGCGTCGCGCATGTCTGCGACCAGGGTGCTCTTGTCGGTGAGGCGCATCCCGGTCGCTCCGTAGGCCTCGGCGAGCTTGACGAAATCCGGCCACTGGCCGGTGTCGACCTGGCTGTAGCGCCCGTCCCAGAACAGCTCCTGCCACTGGCGCACCATGCCGAGGTAGTTGTTGTCCATGATGAACACCTTGACGTCGATGCCCTCCTGGGCGCACGTCGCCAGCTCCTGCGTGTTCATCTGAAACGAGCCGTCGCCGGTGATGCACACGACGGTCTGATCCGGACAGCCGATCTTGGCGCCCATCGCCGCCGGCAGGCCGAAGCCCATCGTCCCCAGCCCGCCGGAGTTGATCCATCGCCGCGGCCGCGGGAAGTCGTAGTACTGGGCGGCCCACATCTGGTGCTGACCGACGTCGGAGGCGACGATCGCGTCGCCGCCCGTCGCCTCGCACAGCGCCTGGATCATGTACTGGGGCTTGATCTCGGAGTCGTTTGACTCCTCGAAGGCCAGCGGATGGCGCTCCTGCCACAGCCGGATCCGCGACCACCACTCCTCCAGCCGCGCCGATTCCGGGCCCAGCGCCCGATACTCGGCGGTCAGCCGGGGCAGGATGTTCGCCGCGTCGCCGACGATCGGGATGTGGGCCGGGACGTTCTTGGAGATCTCGGCCGGATCGATGTCGATGTGGACGAACTTCGCCCGCGGCGCGAACTCCGAGAGCTTGCCGGTGATCCGGTCATCGAACCGCGCGCCGATGGCGACGATCAGGTCGGCCTCGTCCATCGCGTAGTTCGCCGTCCGGGTGCCGTGCATGCCGAGCATCCCCAGCCACTGGTCGCTGGACGCCGGAAACGCCCCCAGGCCCATGACCGTGCAGGTGACCGGCAGCCGGTCCACGGTGGCCAGCTCGACCAGCTCGGCCGAGGCGTTGGCCGAGATCACGCCGCCGCCGGCGTAGATCACGGGCCGGCGGGCGTTGGCCAGCGCCTTGGCCGCGAGCCGGATCTGCTTCTGATTGCCGTTGGTCGTCGGCTGATACCCGGGCAGATGGACGTCCTGGACCGGCTCATACGGGATGTCGGCGCGGCTCAGATCGGATGGGATGTCGACCACGACCGGGCCGGGGCGGCCGCTGCGGGCGATGTGAAACGCCTCGTGAATCGTGCGCGGCAGCTCCATCGGATGCTGGATCATGAAGCTGTGCTTGACGATCGGCATCGTGATCCCGATCGTGTCGGCCTCCTGGAAGCCGTCGGTGCCGAGCAGGTGCGTCTGCACCTGGCCGGTGATGAACACCACCGGGACCGAGTCCATCATCGCGTCGCAGATCGGCGTGACCAGGTTGGTCGCGCCCGGTCCGCTCGTGCCCATCGAGACCCCGACCTTGCCCGTCGCCTTGGCATAGCCCTCGGCGGCGTGACCGCCGCCGGCCTCGTGGCGCACCAGGATATGGCGGATCCCGGCGTCGTAGAAGGCGTCGTAGGTCGGCAGGTTGGCGCCGCCGGGAAGGCCGAATACGACGTCGACACCCTCTGCCTTCAGGCATTCCATCAGTGCATCGACTGCACGCATGCGTCCCTCCTTTCACCGCCGGGTGGCCTGGAAGCGGGGGCGTGCGTATCGCTGCGAATCGCCCTCGCGGACGGATAACTCTACCAGCGGACACGCGCGATCTCCGGCCGTGAAGGGCTCAAGCCCGGGCGGCGTCAGGTCGATGTAGACGACGTGGTGCCGATCAACCCCATCGTCGAGGAGATCGATCTGCAATCGGCCTCGCCCCCCCGCGACGCTAGTATCCCGGCGGCAGAGAGGGCGCAGTCGCAGGTGACGACACCGGCCGCGGACCCGCGCCCCGAGCGATCCGGGCAGCCGTCCGGAGCGGCACAAGCGAAGCCAGGAGCGACGCACATCCGTCATCCCCAGCCTGTCGTGACCGACGAGATCTCCCAGCCGGCGTTCCGGTCGCGGGAGCGGATCGCCGGACGAAGGCGATATCTGAGCGCGCTTGACCCGCGCGTGTGGAGCCGCCTGCGCTTCATCGTCGACCTTGTCGTCCTGTACCTCGCGGCCGGGATGGCGTTGCTCATCGACGATCGCCACTACAGCAGCGGCGACCTCCTGCTCGCGATCTGCTTCCCGCTGCTGGCGATCATCGCGCTGCGCGCCCGCGGCTTCGCGATCGAGCGACTCAAGAGCCGGCTGATCGACATCATCACCTCGACGATCTCCGGCGTCTCGCTGGCGACGATGCTGCTGATCGCGATCGCGTCGATCTTCACCGTCTACCACCCGCTCAGCCTGGCGGTCCGCCTGTGGCTGTACGGCTCGGTCTATCTCAGCCTCGCCCGCTACGTGCTGGTCTCGGTCCGTGAGCGCGCGGTCGCGATGGAGGTCTTCGCGACCCCGACGCTGATCATCGGCGCGGGTGTGGTCGGCACCCACCTCGCCCACCGACTGTCCAGCGATCGCACCTACGGACTGCTGCCGGTCGGCCTCCTGGACTCCGACCCGCTGCCCAGCCCCGACCACTTCGACGAGCCGCCGGTGCCGGTGCTCGGCGGGCTGGACGACCTCGCCACGGCGGTCGCGCGCACCGGCGCGCGCCAGGTGATCCTCGCCTTTTCCTCCGAGCCCGACCATCGCGTCGCCGCCAAGGTCGGGGAATGCCAGAAGCTCGGTATCGAGGTGTCGCTCGTCCCGCGCCTGTATGAGTCGATCAACGAGCGCACGACGCTTGACCACGTCGGCGGGCTGCCACTGCTCACCCTGCACGCGATCGACCCGCACGGCTGGCAGTTCGCGATCAAGCACGCCCTGGACCGCACCGGCGCGCTGCTGGGCCTGCTGACGCTGTCGCCGCTGCTGCTCGTGCTCACCGTCGCCATCAAGCTGTCGTCCCCCGGACCGATCCTGTTCCGTCAGCGGCGGGTCGGCCGCGACGGCCATGAGTTCGACCTGCTCAAGTTCCGCAGCATGCGCGAGGCCCCGGTGGAGGCCCGACAGACGACGTTCGTGCTCGCCGCCGGACGCGCCCCGGGAGGGGTCGAGGGCATGGATCGGCGCACGCCGGTCGGCCGGCTGATGCGCGGCCTGTCGCTCGACGAGCTGCCCCAGCTGCTCAACGTGCTGCGCGGCGACATGAGCCTGGTCGGCCCGCGGCCCGAGCGGCCCGAGTACGTCGCCCGCTTCAGCACCGAGGTCGTCGGCTACGAGAACCGCCACCGCGTGCGCTCGGGGATCACCGGGTGGGCCCAGGTTCACGGGCTGCGCGGGCAGACCTCGATCTCTGACCGGGTCGAATGGGACAACTTCTACATCCTGAACTGGTCGCTGCGGCTCGACTTCCGGATCCTCGCGATGACGCTCGCCGAGGTGCTGCGCTTCCGCGAGGGCGCCTGAGGCGCATGCCGCGTCGCCCGCCGCCAGCGCGCGGCGTCGCCGAGTCTGACCACACCACCGATGACTGATCTGCGCCTGATCGACAGCACCGCCGAGCCACGCCCGGCACTCCAGGAGTCAGGGTCGGGGTCGGGATCGGGATCCGGACGCTGGTCGCGGCTGCCGCAGTACGACCGTGCGCTGTTGGGAGGCGACGCGCGCGCGCTGCTCGGCGGCGCCGTCGCGGTGTTCCTGATGATCTACTGGGCCGTCGACGACGGCGGCTTTGATCCCGGAACCTGGTACTGGGGGGCGCTGATCACGCTCGCGTGCGTGACCGCGACACTCGGCTTTGCCCGCGGCTGGCTGCCCCCGCTCCCGCGGTCGCTGACGGTGGCCCTCGTCTGCTTCGGGCTCTACGTCGGCTGGTCGTATCTGTCGATGACCTGGGCTCAGTACCCGGGCCTGGCGCTGGAGGGCTCCAATCGCGCCCTGCTCTACCTGCTGATGTTCGCGCTGCTGGCCGCGCTGCCGTGGCGACGCGCGACGGCGCTGATCGTCCTCGGCGCCTTCGCGGTCGGGATCGGCGCCATCGCCGTCGCCTTCCTGCTGCGCTTCGCGCTGGGCGATCACATCCCGGGGCTGTTCCTGGAGGGGCGCCTCGTCTCCCCCACGGGCTACTTCAACTCGACCGCGGCGCTGTACACGATCGGGGCGCTGCTGTCGATCGCGCTGGCCGCGCGTCGCGGCATGCCCGGAGCGCTGCGCGGGCTGCTGCTCGCGCTGGCCACGGCCGACCTGCAGCTGGCGGTGACGGTGCAGAGCCGCGGGTGGCTGTTCACGCTCCCGATGGTCGCGCTGTTCTGCATCCTGCTCGTCGGCGAGCGGTTGCGCACCGCCGTCGCCGCGGCCCTGCCGGCGGCGGGCACGCTGGTGGTGATCCACCCGCTGCTGCGCGTCTATGAGATCAGCCAGCCCGGGCCGCTCACCCACGTGGCGATCCACGCGGGCAAGCTCAGCCTGCTCAGCTGTGCCGGGGTGTTCGCGGTCGGCACGCTCGTGGCCTGGATCGAGATGGCTCGCGGCCGACCGCCATTGCGGCCCGCGGTGCGACGGACCCTGGGCACCGCCGGCGTGGTCGTGGCGGTCGCCTGTCTCGGCGCCGGCCTGCTCGCGGTCAGCAACGGACACCCGGGCTCGTTCATCTCGCGCCAGTGGCACGGGTTCACGCGCGAGCCGTCGGCGACCGACTCCCAGACCCACTTCGCCCAGGTCGGCAGCGGGCGCTACGACATCTGGAAGTCGGCGCTGCACGCGTTCGAGGCACACCCGATCGGCGGCCTGGGCCAGGACAACTTCGCCGACTACTACCTCACCCACCGCAATACCTATGAGGAGCCCGAGTGGACCCACAGCGTGGAGCTGAGGCTGCTCACCCACACCGGGGCGGTCGGCTTCCTGCTGTTCGCCGGCTTCCTGGCGGCGGCGCTCACGGCCGCGCTGGGCGCGCGGCGCCGCGGCGACCCGGCGGTCCGGATGCTCGCCGGCGCCGCCCTGCTGCCGCTCGTCGTGTGGCTCGTCCACGGCTCGATCGACTGGTTCTGGGAGATCCCGGCGCTGAGCGGGCCCGCACTCGGCTTTCTGGCGATGGCCGCGCGGCTGCGCACCGCCGAGCTCGTCACCGCGCCCGGTGCGGCGCCGGCTTCCGAGCGGCCCGACCGACCCGTGGGCGCGATCGCTCACGGACGCGCGCCCCGGCCGGCGGGCCGGATCCCGCGCCCCGCCGTGCTCGCGGTCTCGGCGGCCGCGCTGGTCGCCGCGACGATCGCGCTCGGCGTCCCCTACCTCTCGGTTCGCGAGCTGGCGCTCGGCGAGACCGCCAGCCACACCAACGTCAACGCATCGCTGGCTGACTTCACGCGCGCGCACCGGCTCAACCCGCTCAGCTCCGCACCCGGTCTGCTCGGCGGCACGGTGGCGGTCATCAACGGTCGTGACGCCGATGCGCAGCGGCGCTTCGCGCAGGCGCTGCGTGCCGAGCCCCAGCAGTGGGTGGCGTGGCTGGGCAGCGGCTTGGCGGCCTCGGCACAGCACCACGTCGCCCAGGCTCGTCGCGACTACCGGATGGCGCTGCGGATCGACGCCCGTCAGGCGGTGGTGCGCACCGCGGCGGCGCGCGTGGGCACCCGGAATCCACTCACCGCCGCCCAGGCTTTCCAGCAGATTGACTACCTTCCGTGACGTTTAGCACGAAAACCGGTGCATCATCTGGTGTTCCGTCTGAGATTCGTATACAATCACTCAAGATGCTTGGAGCATGAGGCTCTGGTATCCCCACCTCTTGAAAGGACCAGCTGGAAGATGAAAAGAATCGCTGTGCTCATGACGTCTTTGGCGCTGTTGATTCCTGGGGCAGCAATCGCGTCGGCGAGTTCGACCTCGTCCAGCTATGGCCAGTCCCAGGTCAAGAACGTCTCGGCCTCCCGCACCACCACCTCCACCACGATCAGCAGCACGTCGCCGGCCGTGGCAAGCGCCAGCACCGGCACGCTGCCCTTCACCGGGCTTGATCTCGTGGCCCTCGCCGCGGGTGGCGCGGTGCTCCTCGGCGCCGGTGTCGTCCTGCGCCGCGTGTCGGCGCCGGATCGCTCCTGACTCACCGTCGCACCGTCTCATAGTCGTCTCGACAGGGCCCTCACCGAGGGCCCTGTCGGCGTTCTGGGGCACGTCGCCGGCGCGCCCGTCGCATCAGGCGCGTAGACGCTCGCGGATCAGGCGGGTGACCTCGCCGCCGTCGGCGCGGCCCTGGGTCTCGCGCATCACGCGGCCCACGAGCGGGCCGATCGCCTTCATGTTGCCGGCCGCGACCTTGGCCGCGGCGTCGGGATCGGCCGCCAGCGCGCCGTCGACGATCGCCGTCAGTCCGCCTCCGTCGGCGGAGTCGTCGTCCAGGGCGCCCAGTCCCTCGCGCTCCACCAGCGCCTCGGGCTCTCCGCCCTCGGCGACGAGCAGCCTGAGCACCTCCCGCGCGGCGTCACGGCTGATCCGCTTGGCCGACACCATCGCAGCCAGGCTCGCCAGCGCCGCCGGGGTCACCGCGCAGGCGGCCGGGTCGACATCGGGACCGATGTGCTGCACCAGCTGCGGGATCCAGTTGGACAGCTCGACCGGGTCGAGCTCGAGCCCGGCGGGCGGCCGGGCCAGGGCGGCCTCGAAGTAATCGGCCAGCTCCCGGCGAAACGCCAGCTCCCGGGCCCGGCCCGCATGCAGCCCGAGCGCTGATTCCAGGCGCTGGGCCCGGGCGGCGGGAAGCTCGGGCACCTCCGCGGCGGCCGCGGCGACCATCTCGGCGGTGGCGAGCACCGGCACCAGGTCGGGCTCGGGGAAGTAGCGGTAGTCGTGGGCCTCCTCCTTGGAGCGCAGCG
>CAZZYU010000015.1:0-29097 GCA_964658375.1 uncultured Acetobacteraceae bacterium
CCGGCGGGCGGCCGGCGGCCGGCGGCCGTACACTGGTACGCGCTCGCGGCGGTGGTGGAACGGTAGACACGACGGCCTCAAAAGCCGTTGTCCCTCGGGACGTGTGGGTTCGAATCCCACCCGCCGTATGGGACGTCCCGGCCTCCAGCCTTCGATCGGGCCCGGCATGCGCCGTCAGGTCGGCCAGTCCGGTTCGTCGGCTCAGATCCGCCTCCGCCTCCGCCCTCGCCCTCGCCGTATCCCCGTGCCCCGCGCCTGATCCCCGCGCCCCTCGTCTCGGAACACCCGCGGCCTCGGTGGCGGAGCCAGCGTGGGTACAACCGCCGTGGGCATCCCGCTCGCGCTGGACGCGCCTGCGACTTGTGCCCGCTCCGCGGGACACACCACCGCCGCGTGAGGCGCAGCGATGATGGGACCCGCGGTTGCGCCCGCCAGACGCACGCCGGTCGGTCTGGGCGCGCTGGCTGCCCTGCAACCTGGCGGCCGTACGGCGGGCGCCTCGCGCCGGTCGGGCCAGCCGAAACGCGGAACGCCCCTACGCGCGCTCCGGTCCCACCTCCAGCTCGACGTTCCAGCGCTGGGTGAAGCCGACGAGCGCCACGACGATGAGCGCGAGCTCGACCGGGATGAGCAGAACGACCAGGGTGCCCAGCAGATCGGCGCTGAGACCGTGGCCGCCGCCCAGCGCGTGGGCGCCGGAGTATCCGGAGTGCGAGCGTTCAAACCAGCTGGTGCCCCCGACGCCCAGACCGGCGATCACCGAGATGGCGAGCAGCAGCAGCGCCAGGCCGGCGGCGATCGGCAGCAGTCCGCGCGCCCAGCGCAGGATGAAGACCGCGATCACCAGGTACAGCGCGCACCAGATGAAGTTCAGCGCGGTCATCCCCTGCAGCTTGCTCCAGCCGCCGATCGTCACCGCGAGCATCAGCCCGACCGACACGAGCAGGATCACGATCACGAGCCAGCGAGTCGCCTTGCAGACGGCGCGATCGCGGTTGGGGTGGATGATCGAATAGCCGGGGCGGATGCGTCGCGCCTGCGCCATGGGTGGCACGATACCTGGCCTAGAATCCGCTCCGCCGTCCGCGGGCGTGGCGGAACTGGTCTACGCGCCGGCTTTAGGTGCCGGTGGGCGTCAGCCCTTGGGGGTTCGAGTCCCTCCGCCCGCATCTCCCGCCCTGCCGCGCCGCAGCGTTTCCGGTCAGCGTTTGGGTCCCACGATCTCGTCGAGCAGCGCCACGCTTGGGCGGTGCGACACAGAGAGATTGCGTGGGTTGGGCTGCGTGACCCGGATCCCCACCAGCTCGCAGTGCTCGCGGAAGATCCCTCGGATGTCGGCCGAGTGGTTGGTGAAGAAGTACCGCTGATACGAATACTCCGCGGTCCGGCCGCTCGGCAGCGTCGTCTTGACGTGATTGAGGCTTCGGCACCCGTCGGAGTGGATCAGCCCCCGGATGATCGCTCCGGGATGTTCGTGAGTCAGCTGGCGCTGCCAGTCGGCGAGCTCAATCCGCCGGATGTGCTTGCGTCCCGGACCGTGCTGGGGGAAGGCGCGGGGGATCGCCGGGTGGATTACCTCGAGGGTGTCGGACTTACCGTGGTATGAGGGCCACGACCGCGTGTTTGCGTGAGGAAAGACCGCGCTCATGGCCGCGAGGATCTCGGCAGACACCGATGGGTATCGCTGGTCGTTGACGATCCGCAGGGACCAGCACTGACGTGATTGCCGGGAGATGGTTCCATCGCCGAGGTAGGCGCCCAACAGCTCTGAAGAAATCGTCGGATGAGTACCCCGGGCACGGGAACATATGTTCGTCCCGACTCCGGACAGAATGACGCCGCGGCCGATACCATCGCTGTGCGCTCAGGGGAGTGATCTAATGGCGATGAGCATGGTCTCCAAAACCATGAATCCGGGTTCGAATCCCGGCTCCCCTGCTGAGTGGTCTCGCACACGGTCTACCGGACGTTTGACACCGCCCGCAGGCGTGAGTTCGTCCGAATCACCGACGATGTCGCCGAGGCGGTCCGGGAGTCGGGCGTCACCGAGGGCATGGCGCTCGTGTGCGCGATGCACATCACCGCTGGGGTGTGGATCAACGATGACGAGCCCGGGCTGCAGGCCGACGTGCTGGAGTGGCTCGACAAGCTGGCGCCGCCGAGCTGGCAGGAGCCGGCCAACGAGGTCGCGCGCGAGCTGAGCCCCGATCCCGGCGACTATCGCCATCACCGGGGCGGAGAGGACAACGGCGACGCGCACTTCAAGAACCTGCTCGTCCACCACCAGGTGATCGTGCCGGTCACCGACGGCGCTCTGGACCTCGGCCCGTGGCAGCAGGTGTTCTACTGCGAGTTCGACGGCGGCCGGCCCAAGCGGCTCGTGATCAAGGTGCTCGGCGAATAGCGGATCTCCGTGACCGCGCGACTGTGGCAGGCGTCGCTTGACGTCGGAGCCGATGAGCTGGCTCGCATGGAGGCGTCATTGTCGGCCGACGAGCGGGCGCGGGGCGATGCGCTGGGCGCGGCGCTGCCGCGTCGGCGCTTTATCGCCGACCACGGGTGGCGCCGCCGGCTGCTGGGGAGCTTGACCGGGCGCGCCCCCGGCGACATCGAGTACCGGCTCGACGAGCGCGGCAAGCCGTCGCTGCGGGGCTCGTCGCTGCGCTTCAACGCCGCGCGCAGTGCCGGCACCGGGCTGTACGTGACCTGTGAGACCGCGCAGGTCGGCGTCGACGTGGAGGAGATCCGGACCGACGTCGACCTGGCGGCGATGGCACGCCGCTTCTTCTCCGCCGCCGAGCGGGCCGCGTTGGAGCAGACGCCGCCGTCGCGCCGTGCGACCGCCGCCTTCGCCTGCTGGACGCGTAAGGAGGCCTGGCTCAAGGCGGCGGGCACCGGGCTCGTCTTCCCGCTCGACGAGGTCGACGTGTGGGCCGGCGATGACCGTCCGGTCCGCCATGGGCAGTTCGAGGTCGCAACCGTCGACGCCGGCCCCGGAATGGCCGGCGCGGTTGCGATCGGCGGCGGCGATCCGCCGCCGCCCTGCGGTACGCTGACCGCTCCCGCGGGCGAAGTGTTGTGGTTGCACAAAAGCCTTCCAAGCTTTTAGGGCGGGTTCGATTCCCGTCGCCCGCTTGATTGGGTCCTGCGCCGCGTCCCGTCGCCGGCGGGCGGTTATGATCGGCTCGTCACGGGGAGTGGCGCAGTCTGGTAGCGCACCCGGCTGGGGGCCGGGCGGTCGCAGGTTCAAATCCTGTCTCCCCGATTTACTCGCGGTTCGCAGCACGTAGCAGCAGGAGGCTGCTCACGGGGGGTACCACTACCTGCCGATCGTCAACGCGCTCGCGTGGAAGGAGCCACCGCCCGGACACCTCGACTCAGCGTCGCGCGGCACGGTCGAGTCGGCGTAGCTGCCGATCGATCGCGTCGCGGACGAAGTCGCTGAGGGACTCGCCCGCCTCGTCGGCTGCAGCCCGCACGCGCTCGTAGACGTCGGGGGCGAGCCGCAGCTGGATCGCCGGAGACTTCCCGGCGCCGCCGGCGAGCGACTTGCGGCCCGGGCCCGGCCGGACCTGGCGCGGGTCGATGTCGTAGCCGGCCTCGGCCTCGCGCGCGAGCTTGTCGGCGATCTCCTCGGTGATGGTCTCGCCGCTCTTCGTGACGAACGGCTCGGCGCTGCTCATTGCGGCTCCCTTTCAGTGGATTGGATAGATAAGGCTGCGGTAGCGGGGACGCATCGGCATCGCGTGGATCACGAACACGTCTTCGCGCTGCCCTTCGACGCTCACGACCTCCAGCATCACGCCTTGGCTGTCGGGGCCGAGATGAAGGGTCCGCGGTGAGCGGGTGGGGGAGTTGTCAGGCGCTCCGATGTCCACGCTCGACTACCGCATTGTGTACCACATAAGCGCTGCGCTCGCGACTGATGTGGTGCTTCATAGAGGACTTTGAGTGCCTGATCTCCATACACCCATTATGTAGTACACAAAGGGTGCTTGTCAAGGGAAAAGCGCAGCAAATAGAGCGGACTGATCAGCATCCAGTGCGCACACCACGCGCATAGAGCGGACGTTCTGCCTGGGATGTCCGCTCTATCAATGCCGGATCCCAGTGTTCACCGGGGGTTACGGAACCGAGACCCGCGAGCTGCACCTCCGAGACGTCGACTGGCGCGAGCAGGAGATCCGCCTGCGCGCCGAGATCACCAAGGGCCACACGGAGGCCGTCGTCTACGTCGACGACCCGACCATGGCGCTGCTTGAACGGTGGAAACCGTCCGGCGTCCCTACGGCGCCGGCCGGCCGCACCTGTTCGTCTGTGTCCGCGCCGCGCAGCGCGGAGAGCCGTTGGACCGCCGGCGGGTGTGGGAGATGACCGGCCGTCGAGCCGCGAAAGCCGGGATCGATCGCGCGGTGTGGTCGCACATGCTCCGACACACGTTCGCGACGTCGGCGCTCGCCGACGGGTTCACCGTCCGGGAGGTGCAGAAGATGCCCGGTCGCCCCATGAACACTGGCAATCCGGCCGCTTTTATCCTGTCTCCCCGACTACGAAATGGCCTGGATACGCGAATGTGCCGCGAGGCGCATTCGGGTTGAGATTCCAGGCGGCATCAAGGGCGAGCCTTTACCTCGCGCCGATAGCCCGCCGGGCGATCCCACGATGGATCCGCCGGGACGCCCGCGTGAGCGGCCCGACTCTGCCGCTGAGCGCCGTCCTGCTTCGCCGATCCGTGAGAGGTGCTCGGGGGGCGGGCGTGGTGCGCCGACCACGGCCCGCCGCCCGGTCTGATTGCGGCCTCGGACCGGCCCTCGCCAGCCGGGTGGTCTGGCGCGGCCTCAAGCGGGTGTTGGATTGTCAACGCCGCCATCTCTTTGCGAGCTTCGTGAGGGGCGCGGTCATGAGCCGCCCGAGCAGTCGGGGGCCTGGGACGACTCGCAGACCGAGCTGCTCGAACATCGTCAGCGTGTCCATCTGGAACCAGTGCTCGGCGGCCTTCCCGTCGACCATCCGGCTGATCTCAAGGCCGGAGAAGCGGACCTTGCGGCCGGTTGGTGGCAGACCACGGAAGTACCCGGTGTGGGTTCCGGTGAACAGGATCCGCTGCGCGTTCATCTCCTCATCGGCCACGGTGTCCTGCACCTCGAGGTGCAGGTCGGGGAATCCCTCGACAAAGGCACCGAGGAACGCGACCCACGCGTCGCTGTCAAGTGCGGGCAGGTGCAAGCTGTCAGGAGCGTGCCCGATGTACTCGGCGGTTCGCGCGTCGGCCTCACCCTCGTCGTCGCGGGCGTTGAAGGCGTCGACCCACTGGCGGGCGGCCAGCCTGTTCTCGGTCGACGCGGATGTGCTGAGGGTCTCGATGGTCATGTTCTGTCTCTTTCGTGGTCAGGCCGGGATGCCGGGAGGGCCGAGGATCTCCAGGCCGTATTCGGCGGCTGTCTTCATCACCAGCTCCATGTCGGGCGCGGTTGGAGGACCGGGCGGGAGCTCCGGGCCGGGGGCGGGCTCGGCAAGCGCGCGGACGAAGCCTGCGAAGTCGCCCGGCTCGGTGACGAGGAGAAACCGCGCGATCTCGGAGCTGACGATGAACGTGTGCGGGATGTCGCGCGGCCCAAAGATGAACGAGCCGGCTGGTGCGACGTGGGTCTCGCCGTCGACCCAGATGGTGAGCTCACCTTCGAGGACGTAGAACCACTCGTCCTGGTTGTGGTGGACGTGGAGCGGCGAGCCGCTTCCGCGGGGGGCCGTCTGCTCGGTGACCAGGGCGCCGTCGCCGGCCGCCTTGATCGTCATCAGCCCGCCGAAGAACCAGAGATGCTCGCCGGTGCCGGGCTGCTGTGCGATGGGGGTGAGAGTTGTCATGTGCGCAGCATGCTCGGCGCGGCGCCGCGCGACCAGCCCCCACGCGCGGGGATCTTTCTTGCACGGGGTGGGAGACTTGCGCGATGGCACGGTCCGTCGAAGCGCTGATCGACGAGATCGATCTCCTCGCGTCCAGAGGACTGCCGCGCAAGGAGTTCTTCGCCGAGCTCGCCCCGAGGGTGCGCACGGTGGTCGACAACGACGCGAGCTGCTGGCACACGGTCGACCCGCACACGCGTCTGCTGACCAGCGACGACCCCGCGGAGCTGATCGGCCGCGGGATCCTCACCCCGGAGCAGACTCCCGGCGCCGGCGAGCTGCTCGTCCGCAGCGAGTACATGATCGAGGACGTCAACACGTTCGCCGGGCTCGCCGCCAAGCGGGTGCCGGTCGGGATCCTCGACCACGCCACCCGCGGCAACCCCGAGAGCAGCCCGCGCTACCGCGATCTCCTCCTGCCGCTCGACATCCCGCACGAACTCCGTGCCGCGTTCGTCATCCGCGGTCGGGTCTGGGGCGCGGTCCACATCGCTCGGCGCGGGTCGAGCGGCTCCTTCCAGCAGCAGGACGCCGACACCCTCGCCGCGATCACCGCGGCGGTCGCGCGCGGGATCCGCACTTCGCTGCGGTTCGACGCGGCCCGGCGCATCAATGGGCTCGAGGCGCCCGGCCTGGTCGTCCTCGGCGCCGGAGACGAGGTGGAGCTGATCACGCCGCCGGCCCGGGAACTGCTCGCCTCGATCGCCGCCAGCGACATCCCCTACGCCGAAGACGACATGCCCGCCGCAGTGCTCTCGCTCGCAGGGTTCGTCCGTCGCGCACCCCACGCGGCCCAGGGCGGCGCGAACGTCGTCACCGTGCCGTCCCATGACAGTTGGGTGACCCTCCACGCGTCCCGCCCGGGTTCGGCTTCCGACGGGCGCGTGGCGATCGTGATCGAGCGCGCCAGCGCAGCCCGCTCGGCAACCGTCCGCCTGGAGGCATTCGGCGCGACTGCCCGCGAGCGTGAAGTCGCCACGCTCCTCGCACGCGGGCTGTCACGCGTCGAGATCGCCGAATCGCTGGTCCTCTCACCGCACACCGTCGAGGACCACACCAAAAGCCTCTACGACAAGGTCGGGGTCGCTTCCCGCCAAGAGCTCGTCGCCCGGGTGTTTCTCGACGAGTACCTCCCCGAAGTAGCCCAGAGCACGCCGCTCACCTCCCGAGGACGCTTCGACCGCATGTAACCGGTCTGCGTCACATGGTCAACTGGCCTCAGGCCAAGCCTCAACCCATCTGAGATTGGACGTCCTTGACGCGCTTGGAGTATGTGAACTGCGTCCCCGAGATCGTCAGGCTGATCTTGATCGTCACCATGTGGCCAACTTCATCAAAGTTTCGCAGCAAGACCTGAGGGCCATAGCCGTCGTTGCTTGGCACGGTCAATGTGCCGCAGTGGCTGGCGACGCACATCTTCACCTTCGCCTTCGCCGCTGCGTCACTCGCCGGAGCACTGAACTGCGCGGTGAGGACCATCGTCTTGCCCTTGAGCGCCTGGGTCGCGTAGAGGTGCAGGAGCTTCGGGCGTGCCGTCGCCGCCTGTGCGTCGGTCGCGGCAAAGAGGACAAGCGCGGCGCCTGTCGGGGCGGCGGCCAGGAGCGTGCAGACCGCGATGACAGCGATACGAGGGAGTCGTTTCATGGCGCGCGATCGTACAGCAGTCCCGGGACAACAGGACGAGAGCACGAGCGCAACTGCGAGCCAGGCGGATCCAGCGAATCCTGCCTTTCCGATGGGTTGTCCGTGCCGGCCCTCAGGTGATCGCGCCGCGCAGAACGTTCACAGAGGAGTGAGCGGTGCCGGCGCCGATGCGCTGCAGCGAGATATCCAGGTACGCGTAGTGGTGTGGGTTGTCTGGCAGGACCACGTCGAGGTGCACGCTGCCGTCATGGGCCACGCGGAAGGAGCTGACCGGGGCGAGCTGCTTGAGGTTGGTCATCAGCCACAGCTCGTAGTAGGTCCCCGGCGCTGAGCGGGGGAGATGGCGCACCGTCACGACCATCTGCCCGGCGGGCAACATGGTGGCCAAGGCGCTGGCGTCTGACGGCGCACTCAGTGGGCGCAGCTGCACCGTCGCACCTCGTGTCACCGGAACCGGCGCGACCGGGGTCGGCGCCGCGGAGCGGCTACCCAGCACGAGCGCCCCCGCCAGCAGGCCGAGCGCAAAGACCCCGACCGCGGCGCTGAGTGCCGGTAGCGTCCTGAGCCGCCGGGCCGGGGCCGGGCGTGTCCGGGATGAGCGAAGGGACCGCGCCAGGCGAAGCGGTCCTCGCCGGGGTCTCGCGGGGATGCCGTCCCACGCGGCTGCCGGCAGTTCGGCAAGCAGGCGTGAGACGTCTCGCACGTCGTCGGGGTCGGCGCCGAAGTCAGATGGGCGGTGCTCGTCGCTCAACCTGTCACCCCTGATTCAGCCTCGAGCATCGTGCGCAACTGGCGCATTCCGTTGACCATACGGAGCTTGATGGTTCCCGCAGGGATGCCGGTCTGTTGCGCGATCTCGCTCTGGGTCATGCCGTCAAAGAAGCGCATTCGCAGCAGACTGGCCTCATCGCGTGGGAGCCGCTCCAGGATTCCGGCGATGCGCCAGCTTTCGAGCAGCCGGTCGGTGGGGTCGACCTGCGCGGGCGACAGGTCTGCGACGGTCGCGGGATCGATCGGCTCCGGCACCCGGCGGCGGAGCTCGTCGATGGCGCGTGAGCGAGCGATCGTCATCGCCCAGGTCAGCACCCCGGCCCGCGCCGGCTCATAGGTCGCCCGCCGTTCCCAGATCTCGACGAGAACCTGCTGGAGCACATCCTCGGCCAGCGCTCGGTCTGAGAGCACGCTCTCGAGATATCCCGTCAGCACCCGTCCGTACGCCGACACGACAAGCTCCAGCGCCTCAGGGGACTGTCGCGCAAGCGCACGGACGATGCGGCGTTCGTCCCGTCCGCGTGGGGCGTCACGGAGAGCGCCGCGCGACGGGAGTGTCTGGGCGTCATCACCCGAACTCTCGCTGGGGACGGCGGCGCTCACGACTGACACAGAACCTATACGAATCTCACGCCCGTTTCGGTTGCCCAACTGCTCGGCGATCCCCGCCCGTACCTCTCTGCGCAGGAGCAATCCATCAACCAAGGAGAACTCGTGAAGCGCTTGTTCGCACTCATCACCGCTGCTGCGGTGATCGCCGTCCCCGTCATTGCATCGACCGGCTCGACCGCCACCGCAGCCGGGACGAAGAACATCGTCCAACTGGCGCAATCCAGTCCGCAGCTGTCAACGCTGGTCACCCTCGTGAAGAAGGCCGGATTGGTCAAGGCGCTCTCCGGGTCCACGAAACTGACCGTGTTCGCACCGGATAACGCGGCGTTCGCCGCGCTCCCCAAGGCGACCGTGGCCAAGCTCGAGGCCAATCCCAAGGAGCTCGCGAAGCTGCTCGAGTACCACGTGCTCCCAGGCGTGGTTCCCGCGGCCAAGGTCGAGAAGCTGAAGTCGGCCAAGACCCTCGAGGGGGCGAAGGTGACCTTCAGCGTCCGCGGTGGCCACGCCTACGTCAACCGCTCGGAGATCATCAAGACCAACCTCGATGCCTCCAACGGCGTCGTTCACGTGATCAACAAGGTCCTGACTCTCCCGAGCTGACGTCGGCTGTCCTTGAGTTCGGGGCGGCCCACCGGCCGCCCCGAACCAGGTCGGGTGCTCGGCGAACGCCCGGTCCGGCCCACGCTCGATCGTCGTCTGACTCGCGGCGCGCAGACGGTCCAATGGGACATGAGGCACTGGCAGTGCTCGTGACCCCAGACGGTTCAGGAACGCCGCGAGACGGAGAGGCAGGTCACGCGTCGTCGCGCCAGGCGATGCTCGTGAACTGGCGCCGCAGCTTCTCGCCTCGCTGGGGATTGACCGATTCGATCCATGAGAGGCGTCCGAGCAGGTGCGCGCGGAAGTCCGGCAGGGCCTCGCGGTTCTGCGACGCCGGACCGTGTACGTGCGCGTTGTGCAGGATGGCCTTGAGCGCGTCGTACTCGGAGCGTGCAACGTTGAGCCGCTCGTTGACCACGACCCCGCAGACGCGCTGTCGGCCAGCCCGAGTCGCGAGCATCGACTTCTGGTCGTTGACCGTGAAGCCCTCCGCACGGGCGATCTCGGTCACGGCCCGCCGCAGCGTGTTGGCCGCCCGGACGAGTCGCGCCGAGCCGGAGAAGGTGAGGTCGTCCGCGTAGCGCGTGTAATGGACCTCCAGCGACGCCGCGAGCCCGGTGAGGCGTCGGTCGAGTCTGAACGCGGCGAGGTTCGCGAGCGCCGGCGAGGTCGGAGCCCCCTGTGGGAGATGCGGTGTCGCGAGCTGCCGGCCGAGGCGATGATGCGCCTCGATCCGGCGAGCGTCGGCAGGGCGCGGCAGCGACATCCACCACCCGGACGCGACGACGTTCGAGGTCAGGGCCGTGAGCGAATGGGCGACCGATTCCGGGTAGCCGGCCGTTCGGAAGATGCCGTACACGCGGCTCGCGGCGATCGACGCGAAGAAGTCCTGCAGGTCCAGGCGGATGACGACGAACTGTCCGGTGTGCTCGCGCGCGTGGCTGCGTACCGACCGACCGCGAGTGAAGCCGTGGGCTGCCCCGTGCGCCGGGATCCAGTCGAGAATCTCATGCAGGATCCGCCGCTGGATGCTCTTCAGTCGCTGCTTCGGTCGCTCGATCACCCGTACCGGCCTCCCCGGGCGGTGCAGGAAGCCGTACCGGTAGTGCCGGAGCCGTTCGTCCTCCACGCTGCGCTCCAGCGCGCGTGCGTCCGCGAACCACGCAAGCTCTCCGTCACTCACGCCCAGGAAAGTGGCCAGCGCGCCGAGCGATGCGATCTCGGGCACCGGCCAGCGTCGCCGGCCCATCGCCGGCTCGGGGACCAGCCACCGACGGACCCGTGGCGGTCGCGGATCGTCGCTGTCGAGCTGGGCGTCGCGCAGCAGCACCTCGATGAACCGCGCGAGCTCGCGCGGCCGATCACTCGGCGGGCGGTGGTAGCCCGCGAGGACCTCGCGGGCAATCGACCGAACCCAGCGCGGGCGGCGATCGAGAGTACGGCCCGCCCGGTCGACCAGTGCCCGCTCGTTCCACACCCCGGCCAGGAACGCGTCGGCCAGGCAGCGCGACAGGTGGGCGCGGGTGCGCGCGTCGTACACCGCCTCATCATCGCGACGTCGCGCGCCGACTGCACTTTCGTCGTGCGTGCCCCGCCCTGCTTCGAACCGACGCAGTCAAGGGCTCGCGATGCACTGGCCTGGTCACACTGTGTCCCCGGGGTAGCCCCGGAGAGGGATCGGCGCCCCGAAAGACGCCTCCACCCACCTCGGTCACGCGACGCCGCGGCGCCGGACGCTACCGACTCGCGCGGAGAGCCCTCCCGCGACCTGGACCGACGGCCACCCGTGGTGCCCCCGAGCCCGATATAACGTGTCGGCGGTCCGCAGGGCGTCGTCGAAGCCGTTTCGCGAGCGATCCAGGAGGCCTGATGAGCACCGACAGGAGCATCCCGCCGCTGCGCGAGCGCCCCGCCTGGGCGCGGCTGACCGAGCACCACGCGGAGATCTCCGAGCTCCATCTGCGCGAGCTGTTCGACGCTGATGAGAGCCGGGGTGAGACGTTCGTCGCCGAGGGCGCCGGGCTGTACCTGGACTACTCCAAGAACCGCGTCACGACCGAGACGCTGCAACTGCTCATGCAGCTGGCCCGTGAGTCGCAGCTGGAGCAGCGCCGCGACGCGATGTTCGCCGGCGAGCGCATCAACGTCTCCGAGGACCGGTCGGTGCTCCACGTGGCGCTGCGGATGCCCAAGGGCAGCTCGTTGATCGTCGATGGGACCGACGTCGTCGCCCAGGTCCACGAGGTCCTGGACCGGATGGCGGCGTTTGCCACTGCGGTGCGCGACGGCGACTGGAAGGGTCACACCGGCAAGGCGATCCGCAACATCGTCAACATCGGGATCGGGGGCTCGGACCTGGGTCCGGTGATGGCCTACGAGGCGCTGCGCCACTACTCGCGCCGGGAGATGACGTTTCGCTTCGTCTCCAACGTCGACGCCACCGACTTCGTGGAGGCCACCCGCGATCTCGATCCCGCCGAGACGCTGTTCATCGTCTCCTCCAAGACGTTCGTCACGCTGGAGACGATGACCAACGCGCACTCGGCGCGCGACTGGACGCTCGCCGCGCTGGGCGACGAGGCGGCGATCGCCAGGCACTTCGTGGCCGTCTCCACCAACGCCGAGAAGGTGTCGCAGTTCGGGATCGACACCGACAACATGTTCGGCTTCTGGGAGTGGGTCGGCGGCCGCTATTCGATGGACTCCGCGATCGGCCTGTCGACGATGCTCGCCCTCGGCCCCGACGGCTTTGCCGAGTTGCTCGCCGGCTTCCACGCGATGGACGAGCACTTCGCCACCACGCCCCTGGAGCGCAACCTGCCGGTGCTGATGGGGCTGCTGTGCGTCTGGTACAGCGACTTCTTCGGGGCCCAGACGGTCGGGGTGATGCCGTATGAGCAGTACCTCAAGCGCTTCCCCGCCTACCTGCAGCAGCTGACGATGGAGTCCAACGGCAAGCACGTCACGCTCGACGGTCGTCACGTCGACTACGAGACGGGCGCGATCTTCTGGGGCGAGCCCGGCACCAACGGCCAGCACAGCTTCTACCAGCTCATCCACCAGGGAACGAAGCTGATCCCGGTCGACCTGATCGGGTTCGGGCAGTCGCTGAACCCGCTCGGCGAGCATCACGACTTCCTCATGTCCAACGTGTTCGCCCAGGCCGAGGCGCTGGCCTTCGGCAAGACGGCGGACGAGGTCCGCGCCGACGGCACCCCCGAGGCGATCGTGCCCCACCGGGTGATGGAGGGCAACCGGCCCACCAACACGATCCTCGCCCAGCAGCTGACGCCCCGGATCCTCGGCACCCTGGTGGCGCTCTACGAGCACAGCGTGTTCACGCAGGGCGTCATCTGGGGCATCGACTCCTTCGATCAGTGGGGCGTCGAGCTCGGCAAGGCGCTGGCTCAGCGGATCATCCCCCAGCTCGAGTCAGAGGCCGAGCCCGAGCTTGACCACGACAGCTCGACCAACACGCTGATCCGCCGCTACCGCGCGATGCGATGAGATGACCGTCGTCGCGATATCCGCCGCCTACGGGGCCCGAGGCAGCTCGGTGGGTCCCGCGCTCGCCCAGCGGCTCGGGGTGCCGTTCGTGGACCGCGCGCTTGCCCTGCGAGTGGCCGGGGCGCTTGACGTCACGGTCAACGAGGCGGTTCGCCACTGGGAGCCGCCGGACCGCAGCTTCGTTGAGCGCCTCCTGACGAGCTTCCTCGGCGTCTACGCCGGCGGCCCGGTCGGTCCACCGCCCGGCACCATCTCCCCGGAGGACTTCCGCAGGGCGGCCGAGGCGGCGGTGCTCGAGCAGGCCGGCACCGGCGAGGGGGTGATCCTCGGACGGGGCTCCGTCGCCGTGCTGCTGGATCATCCGCACGTGCTCCGCGTCCGTCTCACCGGCCCGGCGCCGCTGCGGCTGGCGCTCGCGGTGGAGGTCGCCGGCGAGGACCCCGCGAAGGCTCCGGCGGCGATGCGCCGGCTGGACCGCTACCACGCCGACTACCTTCGCGACTACTACAACGTCGATATCGACGATCCGGCGCTCTACCACATCTCGCTGGACGCCACGGCGATCGACACCGACGCGTGCGTGGACCTGATCGAGATGGCCGCCCGGGCGATCCGCTGAACGGCGAGCTGCTGGGCGGGGTCGAGACCGGCGGCACCTGGACGGTCTGCGCGCTGGGCCGGGGCCCCGCAGACCTCGTCGCGCTGGAGCGATTTCCCACCGAGGATCCGGCGCAGACGCTGGATCGGGTCCTGCGCTTCTTCACCGATCCGGCGCGCCCGCGGCCGGCCCGGGTCGGGGTCGGGGCGTTCGGTCCGATCGAGCTTGACCCTGAGTCGCCGCGGTGGGGCGAGCTGCTGGCCGCCACGCCCAAGCGGGGCTGGGCGGGCGCGGCGGTGGGCGCCACGCTGCGTGCCGGGCTTGGCGTGCCGGTGGCGCTCGACACCGATGTCAACGCGGCCGCGCTCGGTGAGCAGCGGTGGGGTGCGGGCCGCGACGCCGGGAGCCTGTGCTACCTGACCGTCGGCACCGGGATCGGCGCCGGACTGCTGCTCGGCGGCCGTCCCGTCCACGGCCTGCTCCATCCGGAGGCCGGCCACATCCGGATCCCGCACGACCGGACGCGCGACCCGTTTGACGGGGTCTGTTCCCACCATGGCGACTGCTGGGAGGGACTGGCCTGCGGACCGGCGCTCGCCCGGCGCTGGGGCGAGGACCCGGTCGGTCTGCCCGCCGAGCACCCGGCGTGGGCGCTGGAGGCCGAGTACCTCGCGGCCGGGATCCTGGCGATCGTGATGATCGCCTCGCCTGACCGGGTGATCGTCGGCGGCGGGGTGATGGGGCACGCGGGTCTGCTGGGCGCCGTTCGCCGCCGACTGGCCGAGCTGCTCGGCGGCTATCCCGGCGCTGCGGGGCTGAGCGGAGATCTCAGCGGCTACGTGGTGGCGCCGGGCTTGGGAGAGCGGTCCGGGGTGCTCGGCGCGCTCGCGCTCGTCTCAGACGAGGCGCCGTCCACGCAGGCCCCCTAACATGCTCGGTGCCGACGGGGTCACCCGCGGTGAGAGGTCTGAGGAGATCCGATGTGAGCCGAGCCGGGACGGATCACGAGCTGCCCAACGCGTCAGCTGACGTCTCATCCCGGTCGCCTGACGGCTCATCCCCGTCGCCTGCCGGTGCGGATCTGCTGGGCGCGGTCACCGGCGGCTGGCGGCTGGACCTCGCGGGGGACACGGCGTGGTGGTCGCCGGAGATGTACGAGATCTTCGGCGTCGACCCCACGACGTTCACGCCGACGCTGCGCAATCTGCGCGATCTGGTGGAGCCCGACTCGTTTGCGAAGTTCAGCGCGCAGGTCGCGGCCTGGCGCGAGCGCCCGCAGCCCTTCGCCGCCACGTACCAGATCGTGCGCCCCGGCGGAGAGAGGCGTCTGATCGAGGTGCGCGGGTGGACTGATCTGGACCCCGAGGACCACCCGCGGCAGATCCTGGGAACGGCCCGTGACATCACCGTGCCCGCCGCTGTGGCCCACGACCGCGAGCGGTTGAGCCGCCAGCGGGCGATGATCCTGGAGGCCGCCGGCGACGGCATCTGCGGCCTGGACGTCGACGGCCGCGTGACGTTCTGCAACCCGGCGCTGAAGGCGCTGATGCGGCGCGATGACGAGTGCCTGGAGGAGCTGCGCCTGCACGATCTCGTCCATCGTGACAACGCCGGGATCGAGACCCACCCCGCGAGCGAGTGTCCGTTTCACCGCTACGGCGCCGAGCCGTCCAGCGCCACCGACGCCGAGTTTCACCGCGCCGACGGCGTGCGTCTGGAGGTGTCCTACATGCTCGTCTCGATCGACGATGACGAGGTCCGGGGTGGGGTGGTGTCGTTTCGTGACATCACGGCGTCGCGCTCCGGCGCACGGCTGCTGCAGACCAGCCTGCAGCAGGTGCGGACGCTCGCGGCGCAGCGCGGGGCGCTGCTCGAGCACCTGGCCGAGGCCGAGGAGCGCGAGCGGTTGCGGATCGCCGCCGACATCCACGACGACACGATCCAGGCGCTGGGGGCGGTCGGCCTGCGGCTGTCACACGCCCGGCGGGGCAGCGACGGCCCCGCGCTCGCGGTCCTGACCGAGGCCGAGACCGAGGTCAAGGCGGCCACCGAGCGGTTGCGCAAGCTGATGTTCGAGCTGATGCCGCCGATCGCCGGCGACGATCTGCGCGCCGCCGTGGAGGGCTACTGCTCGGTGCTGTTCGTCGGCTCGGCGATCGACTACGAGGTCACCGGCGAGATCCGGGGACTGGTCTCTGACCGGTACCTGCTCGCCTACCGACTCGTTCAGGAGGCGCTGCGCAACGTGCTCAAGCACTCCCGGGGAACGCGGGTCCTGGTCGAGTTCGAGGCCACCGCCACCGATCTGGTCTCGCGGATCTCCGACGACGGGGTCGGGATGGACGAGGCCGGGGGGGCCGAGACGGCGGCGCCGACCCACGCCGGGCTGCGGATCGTCCGCCGTCGAGCCGAAGCGTCCGGGGGCACCGCCACGGTCGCAGCCGGGCTGGATGGCCGCGGCTCCTCGATCGAGCTGCGCCTGCCCCTGACCTGGGGCGACGCGCGGTGAGCGCCGCAGGCGAGCCACCCGAGCCCGCTCGCCCGAGCGGGGACGGCGGCGCCCGGATCACGGTCGTGATCGCCGACGATCACCCGTTGTTTCGCGCCGCGCTGACCGAGACGATCTCCGGCAGCGACGAGCTGGAGGTGGTGGCCGTCGCGTCCGACGGACAGGAGGCGCTTGAGCTCATCCAGCGCCACCAGCCCGACGTGGCGGTGCTCGACATGCGGATGCCGCGACTGGACGGGCGGGAGGTGGTGCGCCGCATGCGCCAGGCCGAGCTGCGCACCCGCGTCCTGTTCGTCTCGGAATACCACGGGGGCGAGCTCGTGCTGCAGGCCCTGACGGCCGGCGGCGCCGGCTACCTGTCCAAGTCGGCCGGCGCCGACGAGATCTGCTCCTCGATCGTCCGCATCGCCCGAGGCGACGCCGTGCTCCCCTCCGAGATCGGCACCGATCTCGCGTCGACCCTGCGCAGCCACGGTGATTCCGGTACCCGCTTGACCGCGCGGGAGCTGGAGGTGCTCGAGCTGATCGCCGAGGGAGAGTCGGCCAACGTGATCGCCCAGCGACTGCGCCTGGCCGTGCCGACGGTGAAGACCCACATCCAGAACCTGTACGCCAAGCTGGGGGTCAACGACCGGGGAGCGGCGGTCGCGGAGGCGATGCGCCGCGGGATGCTCAGCTGACCTGAGAACGGGCCGGACCATCGACTAGCATCGCCTCGCCGACGCCGGCTGGGCGCGCTCTCACCCATGGACCAGGTTCTCCACATCCAGGGCATCTCCACGCGCACGCGGACCGTGGGCGCCGGACCGGAGGTGCTGATCCTGCACGGCTGGGGCGCGAGCGTGGACGCCGTCGAGTCGATCACCCGCGGCCTGGCGGCGACGTGCCGCGCGCACGCCGTCGACCTGCCGGGCTTCGGTCAGGCCGACCCGCCGCCCGCGCCCTGGGGGGTGCAGGAGTATTCGGAGTGGACGCGGGAGCTGATCGGGGCGCTGGGGCTGGAGCGACCGAGCGTGATCGGGCACTCGCACGGGGGGCGCGTCGCGATCCACCTCGCCGCCCACCATCCCGAGCTCGTCGACAAGCTCGTGCTCGTGGACTCCGCCGGAATCCGCCCGCGGCGCACGGTGACCTGGTATCGGCGGGTGGCGATGGCCAAGCTGGCCAAGCATGTGCTCAACCACCTGGGCGCGCCCGGGCGAGCGCTGGGCCGGCGCCTGGTCGGCCGCGCCGCCTCCAGCGACTACGCCGCGTCGGCGAGCGCGCTGCGTCCGACCTTCGTGCGGCTGGTCAACGCCGACCTCACCTCGCTGCTGCCGCGGGTCAGCGCGCCGACGCTGCTCATCTGGGGTGAGGACGACGCCGCCACGCCCCTCGCCGACGGCCAGACGATGGAGCGGCTGATACCCGACGCCGGACTGGTCGTGTTCGAGGGAGCCGGCCACTTCGCCTACGCCGACCAGCCCCAGCGCTTCGCGCGGGTCGTCGGTCACTTCCTCGGCGCGGGGGTGCCGGTGTGACGGTCGGATCCCTCGGCGCCCTGCTCGCCTGCCTGGCCGCCGCCTGGCGCTACGTGCCGCGCTCACGGCGGGCCCTGCATCTGCTGCAGCTCGAGCACTACGAGAACGCCCGCCTGCTGATGTGGCTGCGCCGCCGCGGCGAGGTCGCTCATCCGCTGGAGGTGGCGGCGGGTATCGCCGCCGCGCTGCTGGCCGCGGTCTCCCTCGCCGGCGGCCACCGGTACATCGAGCTGATCGGCTTCGTGCTGGTCGCGGGGGTGCTCGTCGCGATGACGCTCGCTCAGCGGCCGCGCGCCGAGATCAAGGCGCTCGTGTTCACCGACCGCGCGCGTCGCCTGTGGGCGGCGGCGCTGGCGCTCCCCGCGGCGGCGATCGTGCTCGGTGCGGCGCTCACGGTGCTGCTGGGCTCAGACGTACCGCTCGCGGCGGCCGCGCTGGTGGCGGTCGCCGCCGTGCCGGGCGCGCCGTGGCTGATGTGCGCCGTCAACCGCGCGCTGGCGCCCGTGCAGCGCCGGATCAACGCCCGGTTTGAGGCCGCGGCCCGCGCGACGCTGGCGGCGACCGCGCCCGAGGTCGTGGCGATCACCGGCAGCTACGGCAAGACGACGACCAAGGTGTGTGTCGGGGCGGTGCTCGGCGAGGCGCTGCAGACGCTGATCACGCCGGCCAGCTTCAACAGCTACCTGGGCGTGATCCGCACCATCAACGAACGGCTGACTCCCGGCGATCGCGCGTTCGTGGTCGAGATGGGGATGTACCGCGCGGGGGACATCACCGAGCTGTGCGAGCTCGTGCATCCGCGGATCGGCGTGCTCACCGCGATCGGACCCGTGCACCTGGAGCGGATGGGGACGATCGAGGCGATCGCCGACGCCAAGGCCGAGCTTGCCCACGCGCTGCCGCCCGACGGTCATCTGGTGATCAACGGCGACGACCCGCGCTGCGTGGAGATCGCCTCCCGGGTGACCGTCGACACCGTGTCCTATGGAATCGAGAACCCCGACGCGACGGTGCGGGCGGAGGCGATCGAGATGGCCGACGGCGCGACCCGCTTCACGCTCGTGATCGGCGACGCCCGCGCGCGGGTGACGGCGGGGCTGCTCGGTCGCCACAACGTCTCCAACCTGCTCGCCGCCGCGGCCGTCGGCGATCTCCTCGGGCTCGACATCACCCAGATCGCCCGCGGGCTGGCCCGGGTCCAGCCGCCCGAGCACCGGCTGGCGCCGCTGCCCAATCCGCGGGCGGGGATCGTGGTCATCGACGACGCCTACAACTCCAATCCGGCGGGCGCCGCCGCGGCCCTGCAGGTGCTTGCCGATCACCCCGCGCGCCGGCGGATCCTCGTCACTCCCGGGATGGTCGAGCTCGGCGATCAGGAGCAGGCGCTCAACGAGCGCTTCGGCCGTCAGGCCGCGGCCGCCTGCGATCACGTGATCCTTGTCGGACCGGAGCGGACCAGGCCGATCGCGCGCGGGCTGCGCGACGCGGGCTTTGATCCGGCGGCGATCGTGGTCGTGCGCGACATCGCCGCCGCCACCGAGGTGCTCGGCGGCCTGACCCGGGCCGGCGACGTGATCCTGTTTGAGAACGACCTCCCGGACATGTACGCCGAGGACGCGCCGGTCGCGGTCCCCGCCTGATCCGCGGACGCCGATCTTTACACTGCGGCGCCGTGCCATCCCCAGGACTCCGCGTCGGCGTCGTGTTCGGCGGCCGCTCGGTCGAGCACGATGTCTCGATCATCACCGGGCTGCAGGCCTGCGAGGTCCTTGACGCCCGCCACCATCCGGTGCCGCTGTACATCGACCGCCAGGGCCGGTGGTTCTCGGGGCCATCGCTGCGCGACCTGGACACCTACCGCGCGGACACGCTCGACGCCGAGCCGGTCGTCCTCGACCTCGGCGCGGGTGTCCTGCGCTCGCTCGCCCCGCCGGCGACCGACGCCGCGGGCGCCTCGCCCGCCGCGCGCCGCCGCGGGCGGTTTCGTGCGGGGCGCGCGCACGACGGCGGCCCCGATGGCCGACCGGTGGAGCAGCGGCTCGATGTCGTGATCCCCGCCACTCACGGCACCCAGGGCGAGGACGGCGCGCTGCAGGGGGCGCTGGAGCTCGCCGACATCCCGTACGCGGGGCCGACGCTGGAGGCGGCCGTGCTCGCCATGAACAAGGCGATCACCAAGTCGATCCTCCGCGCCGCCGGGATCCCGGTGCTGGAGGACATCACGCTGCGTCGCGCCGAATACGAGCGTGAGGGCGCCGAGGCGATCATCGCGCGCGTGCGCTCGCGGTTCGGGCTGCCCGTCTACGCCAAGCCGGCCTCGCTGGGCTCGAGCGTGGGGGTGAGCCGCTGCAGCACCGACCAGGAGCTGGCCGACGCGCTGCAGCTCGCCTTCGAGCTTGACCGCGTGACGATCGTCGAGCCCGCCATCGAGGGCGGACGGGAGATCAACTGCGCGGTCCTCGGCCGGCCGGGCGCGGCCCCGCGGATCTCGGTCTGCGAGGAGCCGATCGCCACCGGTGGGCTGCTCTCCTTCGAGGACAAGTACCTGAACGAGGGCGCCAAGCCCATGCAGGACAAGACCGGTGGGCGGGCGGCCTCCGAGCAGGGTCTGAAGTCCGAGGGCATGAGCGCGGCGCGACGCCACATCCCGGCCCCGCTCTCGGCGGAGATGACCGCGCAGGTGCGTGACCTGGCGGCGCGGACCTTTGCCGCGATCGGGGGCACCGGCGTGGCCCGGGTCGATCTGCTGCTCGACGCCCAGGAGCGGCTGTTCGTCAACGAGCCCAACACGATCCCGGGCTCGTTCGCGTTCTACCTGTTTGACCCCAAGGTCGACCCCGACGGACTGTCGTTCGCCGATCTCCTGGATGCGCTGATCGACATCGCGCTGGCCGAACATGCCGAGAAGCGCCAGACGACGAGGACCTTTGAGAGCAACCTGCTCGCCATGCGCGGCGGGGGCGCCAAGGCCACGAGTCGACTCGACTGATGCGATGACAGTGGGCGACGACCGTCTCGGCGGATGCCTCCAGCGGCGATGACCGCGCGGCGGATCGCGATTGCCCGGGGCGGGACGTCGATCGAACGTGAGGTGAGCCTGCGGGGCGCGCGCCGGGTCGCCGCGGCGCTGCGGCAGGCGGGCCACGAGGTCGCCGAGATCGAGATCGACCACACGGTGATCGAGCGCGTGCGGGAGCTGGCCCCGGCGTTCGTGTTCATCGTCGCCCACGGCGCCAGCGGCGAGGACGGCTCGCTGCAGGCGCTGCTGGAGCTGCTCGGGGTCCCCTACACCGGGTCAGACAGCCTTGCCAGCGCGCTGTGCCTGGACAAGATCCTCGCCAAGCGGCTGCTGCGCCGGGCCGGGCTGCCGACGCCGTCGTTTCACGCGTTCAGCCGCCGGACGTTTCAGGAGCTGGGCGCGGCCATGGCGTTTGACGACGTGATGCGGGCGCTCGGATCGCCGGTGGTGGTCAAGCCCGCACGGCTGGGTTCGTCGTTCGGCATCAAGTACGTCTCCGAGCCCGCCCAGCTGCGCACGGCGGTGCTCGGCGCGGTCGCCTACGACGACGAGATCCTGGTCGAGCGCCACGTCACGGGGCGCGAGCTGGCGGTGACCGTGCTCGGCGGACCGGGTGGGAGCGAGTCCGACGCGGCCACCCCGGCCTACCGGGCGCTGCCGATCGTCGAGATCCTCGGCGGGGCGGGCGACGACGGCTTCTATGACTACGCGGCTCACTACGACTTCGACGTCGTCGAGCTCGACGCCCCCGCGGAGCTGTCAGAGCCGGTGCGGGCCATCGTCGAGGAGGCGGCGATCGGTGCCTGCGCCACCCTCGGCTGTCGCGACGTGGCGCGGGTCGACCTGATCCTCGACGAACAGCAGCGTCCGCAGATCCTCGAGGTCAACACGATCCCCGGCCTCACCGAGACCGGGCCGACGCCGCTTGCTGCCGAGGCGGCGGGGATGAGCTTCGGTGAGCTGATCGACGAGATCGCGGCCCGCGCGGGCGCCGATCAGGGGGGCTGAGAACGCTCGCTCGGATGTTGTTGGGGATACGCCGATTGGGGTAGAGTCCTAAGCAGTCCTGGTGCCGCATCCCGGCGCCGTGGATGGTCGGTTGAACACGAACGGCAGGCGGCCGTCCCAGCGGTCTCTGACGAGCGTTCGCTCATGCGTTGCTCGAAAAAGGAGACAGATGCCCGCCTCGTCCCATGCCGCCGCGAACCCGTCGACCGACGCCCGGATCGCGACCCTCGCCGCCCGCTGGCAGGATCATCAGGACCGCCGCGCTCGCGAAGAGCTCTTCGAGCAGTTCCGACCGCTCGCACGCCGACTCGCCAGTCGCTACACCAACCCCAACGAGCCGCTCGAGGATCTCGTGCAGGTCGCCTACCTGGGGCTGCTGGGGGCAGTCGATCGGTTTGACCCGCGCCGCGGCGTCCGCTTCCCGGCCTTCGCGATTCCCACCATCCTCGGTGAGCTCAAGCGCTACTTCCGCAACACCGGGTGGTCGGTGCACGTTCCCCGCGGCGCTCAGGAGATGGCGCTGCGCGTCGAACGGGCGGTGCGCCAGCTGACCGCCGACACCGGCCGGGCCCCGCGCGTTCAGGAGCTGGCCCAATATCTGGAGGTCGGCGTCGAGGACGTGATGCTCGGGATGGATGCCGGCAGCGCGCACTACTCGGTGTCCCTCGACGCTCCCGCTCCCGGCGGGGAGGCCGAGGACGCGCTGTCGCTGGGCGACGGCCTGGGCGGTCGCGACGACGGCTACGGGCTGGTCGAGACCAAGCTGTCACTGGCCGCGGCGATCGCGCGGCTGCCCCACCTCGAGCGCCGGGCGCTCCAGCTGCGGCTTGACGCCGACCTCAAGCAGACCGAGATCGCCGACTCGATGGGGTGCTCGCAGATGCAGATCTCGCGGCTCCTGCGCCGAGCGGCGACGCGGCTGCGTGAGCTCACCGATCCTGAGCTGGAAGCGTTCGAGGCCTGACCGCGGGGAGATCCGGGGCGCCCTTTGCCGGGGAACAACCCGGCGCGGTTTCAGTACGCTGACCGTCCCGGATCTCCGCCCGCGTTGCTCGACACCAACCCCGCACCCAACCTCACAGTCGACGTCACGGTCCTCGATGGGTCGCGGCGCCGCCTCCGGGTGGCGGGAGAGCTAGACCTCGCGACCGCGGCGGTGCTCGAATCCCACCTCACCGCCGAGCTGGACGGCCGCCACGACGTCGAGCTGGAGCTGGCCGAGGTCTCGTTCGTGGATTCGACGGGTCTCAGGGTGCTCGTGGAGGGCTCGCGCCGCGCCGCCGACCGCGGCGTCCAGCTCGTCCTGCTGGTCCCGCTTCCCCCTCAGATGCAGCGCGTGCTCGAGGTCACCGGATTGTCCGAGCGCCTGACCGTGGCCCCGTCGCCGGCGGGCCGGGAGTCCTGAGCGCCCGGCGCCGGCGCGCGGCGTCCGTTGCGTGCAGCTGCGGTGCAGCAGCACCAGCGTCCCGGAGAAGATGAGCAGGTCGCCGACCGACAGCACGTTGGGCAGCGGACCCGGCCACGGAATGACGTCGCCCAGCCAGGCCAGCGCCGGATGGGCCAGCGGCGCCGAGTTGTCAAAGCCGGGGCCCAGCTTCAGGCCCGACAGCCGCTCGGCGGTGCGCGATGCCGGCATCACCCCGCCGTTGGCGATGATCGCGACGGCATTGGACAGCGTGCCCAGGCCGATCAGCCTGACGCCCGGGAGCTGCCGGTTGAGCCACAGGAAGACGGCGATCAGCGCGTAGCTGGCGATGTGCGCCGCGCGGTGCGCAGCCGGGCTGCCACCGGCGTCGGTCTCGGTGATCACGACCTGCAGGCCGAGGGCGAGGACGGGAATCCACAGCCCCCGCAGCCGCAGGTCGGCCAGCCGGCCCAGGTGTCCGCCCCGCAGTGGGACCGAGAGCACGCAGAGCGCGGCGAGGGCGATCAGGATCACGCCACGCGCTCCCACGCGCTCGTCGCCTCGATCAGCGCCGGCGAGCGTGTCCGGACCCCGCGCAGCCACCGGGTCGCCTCCAGGGCGGGCAGCGGCCGGCTGACGGCGTAGCCCTGGGCGACGTCGCAGCCCAGCGCCCTGAGCGCCACCAGCAGGTCGGGATGCTCGACGCCCTCGGCGACGGCGCGCAGCCCGAGGTGATGAGCGAGGTCGATCGTCGAGTTGACGATGATCTTCTCGTTGGCATGAGCCCCCATCCGGCTGACGAACGACCGATCGATCTTGACCTCGGAGACGGGTAGGTCGGCGAGGTAGGCCAGCGACGAGTAGCCGGTTCCGAAGTCATCGATCGAGATCTCGACACCCAGCCCGTCGAGCTCGCGCAGCACGGTGCGGGCGGTCACCGGATCGGACATGAGCGCGCTCTCGGTGACCTCGAGCTTGAGGCACGAGGGCGGGACGGCCGCGTCGTGCAGGGCCGCGAGCACCTCCTGGGTGAAGGTGCGGTCGACGAGCACCTGGGGTGAGACGTTCACGGCCGCCACGATCTCCAGGTCCAGCGCGCGCCACTCGGCGACCTGCGCCAGCACGACCGCGATCACGTGGCGGGTGAGCGGTTTGATCAGGTTGGACTGCTCGGCCATGCGCACGAACTGGTCGGGCATCAGCTGGCCCAGCCGCGGGTGGGCCCAGCGCACGAGCGCCTCGACTCCCGGCACCGCGCCGGTGCGGAAGTCCAGCTGCGGCTGATAGTGGACGACGATCTCGTCGGTGGCGATCGCCGCGCGCAGCTCGGCCGTCAGGGCCAACCGGGCGGGGCTGTAGTGGTCGTGGCGCTCGTCGTAGAGCTCGACCCCGCTGCGGGTCTCCTTGGCGCGGTACATGGCGACGTCGGCCTTCTGCAGCAGCGCTTCGATGCCCGAGGCGTGATCGGGGAACAGCGCGATCCCGACGCTCGCCTGGGCCTCGACGAAGAGCTCCTCGACCTGGAAGGGCAGCCTCAGGCATTCGGCGATCTGCCGGGCGAGCCCGGCAGCCGCGCCGCGGTCACAACCCGGACCGACCAGCGCGAACTCGTCGCCCCCCAGGCGGGCGATCTGCGCCGTCGCGCCGACGGCGCCCCGGAAGCGCTCGGCGACCTGGACGAGCAGCAGGTCCCCGTAGCGATGGCCGAGCGTGTCGTTGATCTCCTTGAAGCGGTCGAGGTCGATCAGCAGCACGCACGCGGGGTTGCGGGGATCGCCGATCGCCGCGGCCACGTCGTCGTGGAAGGCTCGCCGGTTGGGCAGGCCGGTGAGCTCGTCGTGGCGCGCGAGATGCTCAGACCGCGCGGACTGGGAGATCGAGTTGTACATCGCGAGCACCGGCGCCAGGCAGAGCGGGACGATCGCCACCGAGTAGGAGACGGCGGCCAGGACGATCGGGCCGACGAGCAGCGTGACGCCGCCGGTGACCACCACGAACGACAGGTTGGTGGCGAAGTAGGGGCGGATCGGCACCCCCTGGTAGAGCGCGACCGCCACGCCGACGATGCCGGTGTTGAGCCCGAAGAACGCCGCTGAGCCGAGCAGCATCGCCGGAAGCTGGCCGCTGGCGAAGGGGTGGGCGATGTCGAGCCGGGGGCTCACCGAGATCCAGCGGACGACCAGCCACGCCGCCAGCATCGCCAGGATGTACTGGCCCACGTTGAACCGCACCCGCCAGGCCGGTTTGCCGGAGTGGACGTCCTGCGTGATCGAGGCGATGAGCTGGGCGACGAGCGCCGGTCCCAGACCGCCGATCAGCATCAGGGCCATCGTGAACGCCGCCGACAGGGTCAGCTCCTCGTTGTTGCCACGGCGGGGGACCTTGATCGGGAGCATCTCGCCGAGCAGCACGCCGGCGAACAACACCCCGAAGCGCAGGGGGTTCTCGACAATCCAGCCGAAACGGGCCGCAGGTGCGGCCAGCGCCGCGAGGGCGATGCCGGCGACGAACGCGGCGGCGCAGTACAGGCGGACGGGCGAGCGGTTGGACATGGGCCGGTGGCGCGGGGGACCGGGGCTCCGTCAGCCGATCACGGCCGACGGAGCCCCCGTCGCGCGTCGCGTCAGTGGAACTTCGATCCCGCGCCTGATGCGATCGCGACGGCCGCGATCGCGGCCAGCGCGGAACATGCCTGGTAGACACGCAGCTTCTTCATCTCATACCTCCGTGCGTTGATGAGCCCCGGTGCGAGGGCGGTACAGGCCCGCCATCGCCAGCTTTTCACCGCGACCGCGACCTATGACGAGCTTTCCGGACGCTTGTTCGATGGTCTGGGATCCGGGGTGATGCGGTCAACCGCGATCATCCGGCGCGTGATGAGCGCACCGCAGTACGTGTTCGGCTACGGCTCGCTGGCCGCCGACCTGGGCTCGCCCGATCAGGCCCGTCGCAGCGACGGATTCGTCGCCGAGCTGGAGGGCTGGGCGCGGGGGTGGGGCGTGGCGATGGACAACGCCCGTGATCTCCCGGGGTACAAGTACTACACCGAGCCGGGGGGAGCGCGACCCGCGGTGTTCGTCTGCTTCCTTGACCTCACGCCGGCGCCGGGCGAGCGCGTCAACGGGCTGTGTCTGCCGGTGAGCGCGTCGCAGCTGTCCGCGCTCGACGCCCGGGAGCGCAACTACGAGCGCCTCGATGTCTCCGAGCGCATCGACGGCGGCGCACGGGTCTGGGCCTACGTCGGCACGCCCGCCGGACGCGCCCGCTTCGCCCAGGGGGTGGCGGGGGGCACGGCGGTCATCCAGCGCGCCTACCTGGAGGCGGTGCGCGCCGCCTTCCGGGCGCTGGGCGAGGCGCAGTGGGCGGCCTGCCGGCGGTCACTTGACCCCGGCCCGCTGCCGGTCAGGTCGCTGACGCGCCGCGAGCTGGCGTGACGGTGCCGGAGTGCTCGGTCGGCTGGTTGTCGACCTGGCCCGGCTGGGTCAGTCGCCCGGGTCGGCGAGGTCGGTCGCCGACACCTCGTGCACGCCGCGCAGGTCGCTGAGGTTGGCCGCGAGCACGTCGGGACGGGGTTGGCCCTGAACCTGCAGGGTGACCGCGACCGCGGCGTCGCCGTCGACGGGGGCCTCGAGGTGGTGGGTGGCGACCTTGACGATCGTGAACCCCTGGCGGGTGCACTCGGTGAGCACGTCGCGCAGGACACCTCGCCCGTCGGCGTAGACGATCCGCAGCCCGAAGCCGACGTAACGCGAGCGGGGCAGTCTGACCGCCGCCCAGCGATATGGGAACACGGTCACGAAGTAGGCGACGGTCGCGACGAGGGCGATGATCGCCAGCCCCGCGCCGCAGGCCATCCCGATCGCCGCCGTCAGCCACACGGTGGCCGCGGTGGTCAGCCCCCGGACGGCGTCGCCGCGCACGAAGATCAGGCCGCCGCCGATGAAGCCCACCCCGGAGACGATCTGAGCGGCCACCCGCGAGGGGTCGAGGATCACGCTGGAGCCGTTGAGCACATCGTTGAAGCCGTACTTGCTCACGATCAGGATCAGGGCCGCGCCGAAGCCGACGAGCGTGTGCGTGCGCAGCCCCGCGGACTTCTGGCGCCACTCGCGCTCGAGACCGATCAGCGAGGCGAGCCCGAAGGCCAGCGCCAGCTCACCGATCTGCGTCAGGCCCTGGCCGCCGGGAACCGGCGCGCTGATCAGCGGGTGCATGCGGCCTATCTTCGGCACCGCATCGGACGTCGTGCCGGGCGTCGTGCCGGCGAAGCCCCGGAGACGCATGAGTAGCCTCGAAGGCCGGAATCCAGGACACGAAAGGACCCGGCGGGAATGGATCGCAAATGGTGGACGTTGATCGCAGTCTGCGTGGGCACGTTCATGCTGCTGCTCGACGTCACGATCGTCAACGTCGCGTTGCCCGCGATCCAGACCTCGCTGAAGGCCGATTTCTCCGACCTGCAGTGGGTGGTCGACGCCTACGCGCTCGTGTTGGCGGCGCTGCTGCTCACCACCGGCTCGCTGGCCGACCAGTTCGGCCGCCGGCGGGTGTTCGTGATCGGGCTGATCATCTTCACCGGCGGCTCGCTGGGCTCCGGACTGGCGCAATCGCCGCTGATGCTCAACCTGTTCCGGGGGGCTCAGGGAATCGGCGGCGCGGCGATGTTCTCGACCTCGCTGGCGCTGCTGGGCAGCGCCTTCCAGGGCCGCGAGCGCGGCACGGCGTTCGGCGCCTGGGGCGCGATCACCGGCCTGGCGGTGGCGATCGGACCGGTCGTCGGGGGCGCCCTGACCAGCGGGCTGAGCTGGCGCTGGATCTTCCTGGTCAACGTCCCGATCGGGATCGTCGCGGTCGTGCTGACGATGCTGCGGGTGGAGGAGTCCCGCCAGCCGGGGACCCGCCGCATCGACCCGATCGGCGTGGTCACGTTCAGCGGCGCGCTCGGCGCGCTCGTGCTCGCCTTGATCGAGGCCAACGCCAAGGGCTGGGGGTCGACCTACATCCTGGTGCTGCTCGCCGGCGCGGCGGCCGGGATCGTCATCTTCCTGATCGCCGAGCTCGTGCAGGGCGACCGCGCGATGTTCGACCTCGCCCTGTTTCGCAAGCCGACGTTCACCGGCGGCTCGCTGGCCGCCTTTGCGCTGGCGGGCAGCTTCTTCGCGCTGTTTCTCTATCTGACGCTCTACCTCCAGGACGTGCTGGGCTACTCGCCGTTTCAGACCGGGCTGCGCTTCCTCACTCTCTCCGGGGCGATCCTGATCGTCTCGACGTTCGCGGGGCGGCTGACCGCGCACGTGCCGATCCGCTTCATGATCGCGCCCGGCCTGGCGCTCGTGGGCGCCGGGCTGCTGCTGATGCGCGGCGTCGATGCCGGCAGCCACTGGGAGCACCTGATTCCCGGGTTCGTCGTCGGCGGCGCCGGCGTGGGCCTGATCAACCCGCCGCTGGCCTCGACCGCGATCGGCGTCGTGGCACCCGAGCGCGCGGGCATGGCCTCGGGCATCAACGCGACGTTCCGCCAGGTCGGCCTCGCCACCGGAGTCGCGGGGCTGGGGTCGCTGTTCACCCACACCGTGACCGCGCACATCGAATCGTTGCTGTCGGGCGCCCGTGGGATCAGCGCCTCGGCGGCCCACGCGCTGGCCGGCACGGTCGCCGACGGCAGCGGGGCCGCCAGCGGCCTGCGCGCGGTGCCCGCCGGCGCCCGCCCGGTCGCCGAGCACGCGATCCGAGCCGGCTTCACGACCGGGCTGAACGAGGTGTTCCTCGTCGGCGCGCTGGTGGCCTTCGCCGGGGCGGCCCTGACGCTGGTGCTGATCCGCGGCAAGGACTTCGAGGCCTCGGCCGCGCGCGGAGGGTCGGCGGCGTCCACGCCAGAGGTCGCCGACCGCGACGAGCCGGTCGCCGAAGCCGCGTAGCGCCGGCCAGCCGGCCGAAGCCGCAGCGCACCCGCTGATCAGCCGCTCGACGCGCTCGGGACCGGGTCGGGTCGGGTCGGGT
>CAZZYU010000015.1:29107-45742 GCA_964658375.1 uncultured Acetobacteraceae bacterium
TCCTCTACGCTCATTGTAAGTAGAATCTGATTACTTTTCTTTATAAGTATCAGTGTCCGACTCAGATCGGGTCGGGTAAGAGCAGGTGAGATCAGGTTAGACCAGGTCGGGTCAGGTCAGGTCAGGGAACGAGCGCCGACAGCGCCGGGTACAGCGCGTCAAAGCGCGCCTGCTGGGCGCCGTAGCGCGCGATCCACTCGGGATCGGGGGACACCTCGCCGGTCACCCGCACCGTCGCGGCGGCCGCCGTCGCGGGGTCGGGGAACACGCCGCCGGCCACCCCGCCCAGCAGCGCGGCGCCGTAGGCGGCTCCCGCTCCCGCCGACGCGGTGTGCTCCAGTGGCAGCTCGAGCACCGCGGCGAGGATCGCGCACCACAGCTCGGAGCGCGCGCCGCCGCCCGAGACCCGCGCGGACGTGGGACGCTGGGCGTCGGGCGCGGCCGCGGTGATCAGATCCAGGCCGTCGCGCAGCGCGTGGGCGACGCCCTCCAGCACCGCGCGGACCATCGCCCCCCGGTCGTGACGCAGCCCCAGGCCGATGAAGGCGCCGCGCACGTCGGCGTCGGGGTGAGGCGTGCGCTCGCCCGACAGATACGGCGCGAACAGGAGTCCCTCGGCGCCCGGCGCCCAGCCCGCCGCCTGCGCCAGCAGCGCCGGGATCCCGTCACCGGCGCCCACGGCGCCGTCCAGCCAGGCCAGCGCGCCGGCGGCGGCGAGGATCACGCCCATCACGTGCCAGCGGTCGGGCAGGGCATGGCAGAACGCGTGCAGGCGCCCGTCGGGATCAGGCGCGTAGGCGTCCTGGGCGGCGAAGATCACCCCCGAGGTCCCCAGCACCAGCGACGCCGGTCCGCCCGCGTGCACGACGCCGACGCCGAGCGCGCCCGCCGCCTGATCGCCGGCGCCGGCGGCCACCGGCACCCGGGCGGGGGTCTCGCCGGTGACCTGCGCGGACTCGTGGACGGCGGGCAGCCACGCGGGGTCGACCGAGAACGCGACGCACAGCTCCGGGCTCCACGCCCGGCGCCGCACGTCGAGCAGCAGCGTGCCCGACGCGTCGGAGACGTCGGTGGCCACCTCGCCACACAGCCGCAGGCGAACGTAGTCCTTGGGCAGCATGACCCGGCGGATCGCGGCGAACACCTCGGGCTCGTGCTCGGCGACCCAGCGCAGCTTGGGCGCGGTGAAGCCGGCCAGCGGCCGGTTGCCGCTCAGCGCGACCAGACGCGCGATCCCCGGGTCGCGCTCCAGCGCGTCGACCTGGGGCTGGCTGCGCCCGTCGTTCCAGAGGATCGCCGGCCGCAGCGGGCGGTCGTCTGACCCGAGCGCGACCAGCCCGTGCATCTGTCCGCTGAGGCCGATCCCGTCCGCACGGTCGCCGTCAAGGTCGTCCAGCACCGACTCGGTCGCCGACCACCACGCCTCCGGGTCCTGCTCTGACCAGCCCGGCTGGGGCATCGCCACCGGATAGGAGCGCTCGGCGGTCGCCAGCACCGTCCCGGTCTCGTCGATCGCCACCCCCTTGGTCGACGAGGTGCCGACGTCGATGCCGATCAGGCGGGCATCACCCATCGCGACATTGTGGTTCATTTGACACATGGAGCCGCGCTTCACGTTCGGTCTGTGGACGGTCGGCAACCCCGGCCGCGATCCGTTCGGGGAGCCGACCCGGCCGCTGCGCGACCCCGTCGACACCGTTCACGGTCTCGCCGACATCGGCGCCTGGGGGGTCTCGCTGCACGACGACGACCTGATCCCGTGGGGCACGCCGCCGGCGCAGCGCGACCGGATCATCGAGCGCTTCGCGACGGCGCTGCGCGAGCGCGGGATGGGGGTGGGGATGGCGACCACCAACCTGTTCACCCACCCCGCGTTCAAGGACGGCGCGTTCACCTCCGGAGATCGCCGGGTGCGCCGCGCGGCGATCGGCAAGGCGATGAGCTCGATCGACCTCGGCGCCCAGCTCGGGGCGGAGGTCTATGTCTTCTGGGGCGGCCGGGAGGGGACCGAGGTCGGGACCGCCAAGGACCCGCGGGACGCGCTGGAGCGCTACCGCGAGGCGATCGACGTGCTCGCCGACTACTCGGTGGCCCAGGGCTATGACCTGCGCTTCGCGATCGAGCCCAAGCCCAACGAGCCGCGCGGTGACATCTTCCTGCCCACCGTCGGCCACGCGCTGCACTTCATCACCACGCTGGCGCGGCCCGAGATGGTCGGTGTCAACCCCGAGTTCGCCCACGAGACGATGGCCGGCCTGTCGTTTCATCAGGGCGTCGGTCAGGCGCTGTGGGCCGGCAAGCTGTTTCACATCGATCTCAACGCCCAGCGGATCGGCCGCTATGACCAGGACTTCCGGTTCGGCGCCGAGGATCTCAAGGAGGCGTTTCACCTCGTGCGCCTGCTCGAGCGCGCCGGCTACGACGGGCCGCGGCACTTCGACGCCCACGCCTACCGCAACGAGGACTCCGACGGGGTCTGGGATTTCGCCCGCGGCTGCATGGCGACCTACCGGATGCTGGCCGCCAAGGCCCGGCACTTCGACGCGCTCCCGGAGGTCGCCGAGGCGCTGGCCGCGGCCGGGGCCGACGAGCTGGCCACGCCGTCGACCGACGAGCGCACCGACGCGGAGGCGCTGAAGGCCGAGTCCACGCAGCTGGATGGCCTGGCGCAGCGCGGCTATCGCAACGAGGCGCTGGACCAGCTCGTGATCGACGTGCTGCTCGGCGAGCGCTGAGCGGCGGGCGGGGCGGACGCGGCGGTCACCGCGCCGTCGTGATCGGCCTCTCCGGGCGGGCTGCCCGACAGCAGCCAGCCATCCGGCACCGGGCGGACCAGACCGGCACGGCTGAGCTGTGAGAGCGCGCTGGTCACCGTCGGCCGGCGGGCGGCGACGAGCTCGCCGAGGATCGCGTGGGTGAGGCGCAGCGACACGAGGACGCCGTCGGAGCGCACGCGCCCCCAGCGTCCGGCGAGATGCCAGAACAGCATATGCAGGCGGACGTCGACGCGCGCCTGATGGATGATCGCCATCGTGACCGCGAGTTGGCGCGTGCGCTGCACCGAGCGGGCAAACAGCCGTCCCGCCAGCGGCGGGAACGCCGCCAGCTGGCGCACGAAGCGCTCGTCGAGCACCGCCAGCCGGCAGGGCTCGAGCACGAGCCAGCTCGTCGACGCCGGTAACGGCGAGCTCGGCAGCTCGCCGAGGACCGAGCACAGGATGTCGCCCTCGCCCAGCAGCTCGGCGCTGAAGCGCTCCTCGATCCCGATCCGGTGCACGAGCACCCCCTGCATGACGAGCAGACCGATGCCGTTCTCGACCGAGACCGGGTCACCGGGCCACTCGCCCGGCGCGACGTCGATCTGCCGGGCGGCCAGCGACCCGGCCGCCGCCGCGCGGCCGTCGAGATCGATCGCCTCGGCCAGCTCCAGGTCCTCCTGCAGCGGATAGCAGACGTCCATGATCCGGTTCTACCGCCCGGCAGCCGAGCGCGGCGCCAGGCCGGCCTCGCCCAGCAGCGACAGCAGCGCCTCGGCGACCGCGTCCGGGCGCTCCAGCGGCGACATATGGCCGGTCTGCGGGAGCACGATCAGCCCGGCTGGCTCGGGCAGGCCGGCGGCGATCCGGCGGGCGTGCGCGGGCGGGGTCAGACGGTCGCGGTCGCCGGCGATCACGAGCGTCGGCACGTCGATCTGGGGCAGCGTCGCCGCGAGGTCCAGGGTCGACAGCGCGATCCCGATCGCGGCCCGGGCGCGGGGCTCGGTGTCGAGCAGCATCCGCTCGTAGAAGGCGATCATGCCCGGCGTCGCATCGGGGCCGAACGCGGTGTAGCGGACCGCGGCCTGGGAGATCGGGGTCGAGACGGGCAGCAGCGGGCGCGCCGAGCCGAGCAGGGCGCGGCCCACCCACGGGGGGTTCAGCCGACCGGCCAGCTCCCCGAACAGCAACGCCCCGCCGATCAGATCGTCCAGGCCGGTGTTGATCAGAGCCGCGGCGGCCACGCGCTCGCGCACCGGGTGGGCGTCGGCCCAGGCGACGATCGACATCGCCCCGAGCGAGTGGCCGGCGACCGCGGTCCGGTGCGCCGGCGAGCCGCTGGCGATGAGCACCGCCTCCAGGTCCTCGCCGAAGCGCGCCAGCGTGTAGTCGTCGTCGGCCGCCGGTTGGCTGTCACCGTGTCCGCGCAGGTCATAGGCGACGACGCGGATCCCGGCGCCGTTGAGGCGTTCGATCACCGGCCCCCAGAACGACAACTGCTCGGTCCAGCCGTGGGCGAGCACCACGGTGGCCGGCGTCTCGGGCTGACCGGCAGGCGGGAACTGCTCGGCGTGCAGCCGGGTGCCGTCGGCCGACACGACCTCGGGCAGCGGCTGCCCGCCCAGCGGGGCGCTCAGGCGCCGGAAGTCGGGGTCGGCGGCGATCGTCCTCAGGTGACGGCGTTGTGCCAGCGTGGCGCGGGCGAGGGCGGCCAGGCCACCCGCGGTCGCGGCGGCGACGAGCGTCCGGCGGGCCGGCCGCGACCGGGTTGAGAATTGACGCGCTGGCATCGACAGGCAGCAGACCGTATCGTCCCGCCGCTGCCGAGAACCGCCGCGTTTCCCATAGGATCCTGAACGTGAGGATCGGTGTGCTGACCGGCGGGGGCGACTGCCCCGGGCTCAACGCGGTGATCCGGGCCGTCGTGCGCAAGGGAGTTGACGGATATGGCGACGAGCTGGTCGGCTTCCGCGACGGCTGGCGCGGCGTGCTCGACGACATCACCGAGCCGCTGACGATCGAGTCGACGCGGGGGATCCTGCCCCGCGGGGGAACGATCCTCGGCAGCTCGCGGACCAACCCCGCCAAGCGCGACGACGGCATCACGCTCGTCAAGCGCACGCTCCAGGCCAACGCGCTGGACGGGCTGATCGCGATCGGCGGTGAGGACACGCTGGGCGCCGCCGCCGGCCTGCACCGTGAGGGCGTCGCGGTGATCGGCGTGCCCAAGACGATCGACAACGATCTCGGCGCCACCGATCAGACCTTCGGCTTCGACACCGCGCTGCAGATCGCCACCGACGCCATCGATCGCCTGCACACGACGGCGGAGAGTCACCATCGGGTTCTGATCGCCGAGGTGATGGGCCGCCACGCCGGCTGGATCGCGCTGCACTCGGGGCTGGCCGGCGGCGCTGACGTGATCCTCATCCCGGAGATCCCGTTCGACATCGAGGAGGTGTGCCGGCTGATCACGCGCCGCCACAGCCGCGGACGTCACTTCTCGATCGTCGTCGTCGCCGAGGGCGCGCTCCCCCGCCAGGGAACGATGAGCGTGGCGGCCGGCGAGACCGACGAGTTCGGGCATCCGCGCCTGGGCGGGATCGGCCACGCGCTCGAGCGTGAGATCGAGCAACGCACCGGCTATGAGACGCGGTCCACGGTGCTCGGCCACGTGCAGCGCGGGGGCACCCCGACCGCGTTTGACCGAGTGCTCGCCACGCGGCTGGGGCTGGCGGCGATCGATGCGGCCCACACCGGCGATTGGGGGGCGATGACCGCCCTGCGCGGGACCCAGATCCAGCTCGTGTCGATCGCCGATGCCGTCGCGGAGCTGCGGGTCGTCCCGGTGACCGAGTACGAGCGCTACGAGGTGCTCTTCGGGTGACGCGTCCGGCGCTCGACGTTCACCGAAAAACACCGTTTGAGCCGCAGGTGATGCGACTATGCTGCGAGTGACGGTGATCCCACCCCCGGAGGCCAGCCCCGATGAGCACCACCGAAGTCACCAACGTCAATCCCAATCTCCGCACGCTCGCCGAGGCCGGGACCAGCCCGTGGCTTGACCTGCTGGGCCGAGAGCTCGTCGAGGGCGGCGAGCTGGCGCGGCTGATCGCCGAGGACTCGCTGAAGGGCGTGACCTCCAACCCGTCGATCTTCGAGAAGTCGATCCTCGACTCCGACGACTACGACGATCAGCTCACCGAGCTGTTCGGTCAGGACCTCAGCGCCCAGGAGGTCTATGAGCACCTCGCGATCCGCGACGTGCAGGAGGCCTGCGACGTGATGCGCGAGGTCTATGACGCCTCCAATCACACCGACGGCTTCGTCTCCCTGGAGATCTCCGCCGACATGGCTCACGACGGCGAGAAGTCGATCGCGGCCGCGCGCGATTTCTGGAAGCGAGTCAACCGCCCCAACGTGATGATCAAGATCCCGGGGACTCCCGAGGGGCTGGACGCGGTGCAGAAGGCGATCGCGGATGGCATCAACGTCAACATCACGCTCCTGTTCAGCGTCGAGGCCTATGAGAAGGTCGCCGAGGCCTATCTCGCCGGCCTGGAGAAGCGTCTGAACGCGGGCGAGTCGCTCGACGTCGCGTCGGTGGCGAGCTTCTTCGTCTCGCGGATCGACTCAGCCGTCGACAAGCTCCTGGAGGGCACCGAGCACGAGCACCTGCAGGGCACCGCCGCCGTGGCCAATGCCCGCAACGCCTACCGCAGCTTCGAACGGATCTTCTCCGGCGGCCGCTGGGATGCCCTGCATCACGCCGGCGCGCACGTGCAGCGGCCGCTGTGGGCCTCGACCGGGGTCAAGAACCCGGCCTACGCCGACACCAAGTACGTCGACGAGCTCGTCGGCGCGCACACCGTCTCGACGATGCCGCGAGCCACGCTGGACGCCGTCGCCGACCACGGACACATCTCAGGCCCGACCGCCCAGCACAACCCCGACGAGGCACTCGCCGCCCTGCACGACGCCGGAATCGACCTGGCCGCCGTGACCGACGACCTGCTCGCCGACGGGGTCAAGCAGTTCGAGGACGCGATGACCCGCCTGCTGGACGGGATCGAGAAGAAGCGCGAGTCACACGGCGGCGCGTGAGCACCGCGCAGCCGCTCAGCCTGTCCGGCGCCGACGGCGAGACCAACCCGCTGGTCGAGGGTCTGGAGCGGCTCCCGGTCCACCCGACCGCGCTGGTCATCTTCGGCGCCACCGGAGACCTCGCGCATCGCAAGCTGCTGCCGGCGCTGTACAACCTCGCCCACGAGGGGCAGCTGCCCGAGCGCTTCGAGGTGATCGGCGTCGGGCGTCGCGACCAGGAGCACGAGGACTTCCGCGACACGCTCACCGACGCCATCCAGCGCTACTCGCGCCGGCGCCCGGATGCGACCGTGCTGGAGGGCCTGCTCGCCGACAGCCGCTACATCCAGGGATCGTTCGACGAGGACGCCATCTACTCCGAGCTCACCGAGACGCTGCAGGAGTTCGACGACCAGGCCGGGCTGGTGTTAGACCGCGTCTTCTACCTCTCCACGGCGCCGGAGTTCTTTCCGCTGATCATCGGCAAGCTCGGCGCCGCCGGCCTGAACCATGCCGAGGGCGCGCAGACGCGGATCGTCATCGAGAAGCCGTTCGGCTATGACCTCGCGTCCGCGCGGCACCTCAACGCCCAGGTGCTGGAGGTCTTCGACGAGACCCAGATCTTCCGGATCGACCACTATCTGGGCAAGGAGACGGTCCAGAACCTGATGGCGCTGCGCTTTGCCAACGCGCTGTTTGAACCGGTCTGGAACCGCAACTACATCGACAGCGTGCAGATCACCGCCGCCGAGGACATCGGCATCGGCGGGCGCGCCGGCTACTACGAGCGCTCGGGCTCGCTGCGCGACCTCGTCCAGAACCACATGCTGCAGCTGCTCGCGCTGCTGGCGATGGAACCGCCGACCGCGTTTGACGCCGACCGCGTGCGTGACGAGAAGCTCAAGGTGCTGGAGGCGATCGTGCCCCCGTCGGTCGAGACGGTCAGCGAGATGGCGCTGCGCGCCCAGTACGGCCCCGGGATCGTCGGCGGGTCCCGCGTGCCCGGTTATCTGGAGGAGCCCGGGGTGGCGCCCGACTCGCGCACGCCGTCCTACGCGGCGCTGCGCCTGCACGTCTCCAACTGGCGCTGGGCGGGAGTGCCGTTCTATCTGCGCACCGGCAAGCGGCTGGCGCGGAAGGTGACCGAGATCGCGGTCGTGCTCAAGCCGGTGCCCCACGTCGCCTTCCAGAGCTCGGGGTCGGTCGGGATCCAGGCCAACCAGATCGTGTTCACGCTGCAGCCCGACGAGGGCGTGTCGGTGTCGATCGGCGCCAAGATCCCCGGCTCGCGGATGCGGATCCGCCCGGTGAACATGGAGTTTCGCTACGGAACCTCGTTTCTGTCGGAGTCCCCGGAGGCCTACGAGCGCCTGATCCTCGACGCGATGCGCGGCGATCCGCTGCTGTTCACCCGCAACGACGAGATCGAGGCGCTGTGGGGGATCGTCGATCCGATCCTGGAGGCGTGGGAGCAGGACACGACCTCGCCGGTGGCGCAATATGAGTCCGGGTCGATGGGTCCGGTGGAGGCGATGTCGTTGCTGGCGGACGGCGCGGTCTGGCGGCGGCTGTGACCGAGGACGTCTGGTCGGCGCGCAACACCACGCCCGACGACATCGAGGCCGCGCTGCGTGAGCTGCTGCGCGAGCGCCACGCCACCAACGCCGCGCTGGCGCCGGCGCGGGTGCTCAACCTGATCGTGATCGTCGATCGCGAGTGGAAGGGCGAGATCGTCAACCGGCTGGAGCGCGCCGGTCAGTATCACGCGTCGCGCACCGTGCTGTGCGCCGTGGAGCCGGGACGGACCGAGCTCGACGCGGTGGCCACGATCAGCTACGAGGACCCGCGCGGCGGGCTGTCGGTGATGCGCGAGACGGTCGAGATCGACCTCGGACCCGAGCACCTGGAGGCGTTGCGCACGGTCGTGGATCCGGTGCTGATCGCCGAGCTGCCGACCGTCTGCTGGTCGCCCCACGGGCACGGCGAGAGCGTGCGAAAGCTGCTGCCGCTGATCGACGTGATCCTGCTTGATTCCGACGACCTGCCGGACCCCAGCGAGGCCTTCGCGCGGGCCGAGACGGTGCGCGAGCATGCCTACGTCGTGGACCTGGCGTGGCTGCGGACGACCCCGTGGCGCGAGCGGCTGGCGGCCTCGTTTGACCTGCCCACCCGGCGCGGGGCGCTGGGCGAGATGCTGGCGCTCGACATCCGTCACCGCGACGGGTCGACTGCCAGCGCGCTGCTGCTCGCCGGCTGGTTGAGCTCGCGGTTGGGGTGGCAGCGCTCGCCGCTGCATCTGCTCAGAGACCGGATCGACCTGGAGGGCGCGCAACGGCGCGGCGACGGTGAGGTGGCGATCACGGTGCGTGAATCGGCGCAGGACGCGCCGGGCCTGGTCGGGGTCACGGTCTCCTGCGAGCACGGCATGTCGTTGTCGCTGCAGCGCGGTCTCGGAGGTCTGGACGCCGGCGAGGACATGGCCGACGGCACCCGCCGGGAGTGGAAGATCCTCGGCGCCTCGCGCGGGGAGGCGGGGATCCTCGGCGAGGGCATCCGCCAGGCGCTGCTGCGCGAGCCGACCTACGGGCCGGCGCTCGACGCCGCCCGGGAGATGTGCCCGCGATGAGCGTGAGCTTTGAGATCGTCGAGGACCCGGCGCGCTCGTGCGCGGCCCTGATGGTCGGCGCCGCGAGCGCGGGGGGCGACATCGTGCTCGCCGGCGGCTCGACCCCGAAGGCGGCCTACACGCACTTCGTGCAGACGGTGCGCAGCGTCGGCCTGGACCTCTCGCAGACGACGTTGTGGATCGGTGACGAGCGGTGCGTGGACCCCACCGACGAGCGCTCCAACTACCGGATGATCAAGGAGTCGCTGCTCGACGAGCTGTCCGCGCCGCCCACGCTGCATCGGATCCAGGGCGAGCTCGGCCCCCGCGCGGGCGCCGAGGACTATGAGCGGATCATCCGCGACGCCGACGTTCCGCGCTTTGATCTGATGCTCGCCGGCATCGGGCCCGACGGTCACACGCTGTCGCTGTTCCCCGGGCAGCCGAGCCTGAACGAGACCTCACGACTCGTGGTCGGCGTTCCCGAGGCGGGCCTGGAGCCGTTCGTGCCCCGGGTCTCGATGACGCTGCGCGCGGTCTCGCTCGCCCAGCGGGTCGTGCTCCTGGCCGCCGGCGAGTCCAAGGCCGATGCGATCGCCGAGGCGTTCGGCCCCGGCGCCGAGCCCGATCCCGCCGTCCCCTCCTCGATGCTCGTCTCCGCGGCCACGCAGCTGACGGTGCTCATCGACCCGGGCGCGGCCTCCCGGCTGCCCGACGGAGGGCGGGGGTGAGCGACGTCGTCGGCATCGATGTCGGCGGCACCAAGATCGCCGCCGCCGCGCTGAGCGGCCGTTCGCTGGGCGAGTCCACGATCGTGCCCACCGACCTCTCCAGCGCCGACCGCATCATCGAGCAGCTGGTGGAGGCGGTGCACAGCTGTCGCGGCGAGGAGCTGGAGGGCGTCGGACTCGGCGTGCCCTCGGTCGTGGACTTCGCGACCGGGAGGGTCGTCTCCTCGGCGAACATCCCGGTCGCCGATGTGCCGTTGCGCGAGGTCCTGAGCGAGCGTCTCGGAGTCCCCGTGTTCGTCGACAACGATGCCACCGTGGCCGCGCTGGCCGAGGCCCACGACGACGACCTGGTGATGGTCGCGCGGGACCTCGTGATGATCACGGTCGGCACCGGGATCGGCGGCGGGCTGGTGCTCGGCGGGCGGATCTACCGCGGCGCGACGGGCGGTGCGGGCGAGCTGGGGCATACGATCCTCGGCATGGATCTGAGCTCCGCGGTTCCGGCGGCCGGTCCGTTCCCGCAGCCGGGGTCCTTCGAGGGCGTCGCCGCCGGGCACGCGCTCGACAGGCTGGCCCAGACCTGCGCGCGTGAGCATCCCGACTCCGCGCTGGGGCGTCGCGCCGCCGGCGGTGAGACGGTCTCCGGGATCCAGGCCGTCGACGCCGCCCGTGACGGCGATGCCGACGCCCGGCGCGTCGTCGAGCTGTGGGGCGAGCGGCTCGGCATCGGGATCGCCAACGCGATCAACACCTTCGATCCCGAGGAGGTCGTGATCGGCGGTGGCGCCGCCCGCGCCGGCGACCTGCTGCTGGAGCCGGCCCGGCGCACAGCCGGCGCGTTCGTGCTCCCCGGGCTCGGTGGCCAGACGACGATCCGCCTGGCGCGCCACGGTGTCCGCGCCGGCGTGCTCGGCGCCGCGCTGCTCGCGGTCCACGAGCTGGCCGACGCGCCGCCGCCCTCGCCAACCGAGGCCGGCGTGCGGGCCGCCGACCGATCGCAGCTCAGGGCCGCACGGTGATCGTCGCCTGCGGCTTTGACCACGCCGGCTATCTGCTGCGCGACCGGCTGTTTGACGTCATCCGCGGCGCCGGCCACGAGATCCTGGACTTCGGCACCGACCGCCCGGAGCCGATCGACTACCCCGACAAGGCGCTGGAGGTCGGGCACGCCGTCGCCTCCGGCCGTGCGGAGCGGGGGGTCATCGTCTGCGGCTCGGGCGCGGGCGTGTCGGTCGCGGCGGGCAAGATCCGCGGCGTGCGGGCGGCCACGATCCACGACACCTACACCGCCCACCAGGGCGTCGAGCACGACGCGGTCAACGTGCTGTGCCTGGGCGGCCGGGTCGTCGGCGTCGAGGTGGCCGCCCAGATCGTCGTCACCTTCCTCGCCGCGCAGGTCTCCGACGGGGAGCGCCACGTCCGCCGCCGCGCGAAGGTGCAGGAGATCGAGCGCACGATGGGCGACGTGACCTTCACCGACGCCCGGTAGTGGCCGGCGAGGTCTACATCGTCCGCCACGGGGAGACCGAATGGTCGCTCTCGGGGCAGCACACGAGCGCCACCGACCTGCCGCTCACCGCCCACGGACGGGAGCAGGCGGCGGCCGCCGCCCAGGCGCTGGCCGGAGTCGGCTTTGAGCTCGTGCTCTGCAGCCCGCTGCTGCGTGCGCGCGAGACGTGCCGGATCTGCGGGTTCGGCGAGGCGGCGGAGCTCTGCGAGGACCTGCACGAGTGGGACTACGGGGACTACGAGGGACTCACCAGCGCCCAGATCCGGGAGACGCGCCCGGACTGGGACCTGTGGACCGACGGCTGCCCCGGCGGGGAGTCGCCGGCCCAGATCGGCGCCCGCCTCGACGAGCTGTTGGCGCGGATCGCCGGCGTGCACGGCACCGTGCTGTGCTTTGCCCACGGCCACGTGCTGCGGGTGCTCGCGGCGCGGTGGTGTGAGATGGAGGTGGCCGCCGGGGCACGCTTCGCACTGTCGACCGCCGGGGTGGGCGTGCTCGGCCACGAGCACGCGACCCAGGTGCTCGCACGCTGGAGCGTCTGACGAGCGCCGCTCACGGTCATAAGCTGCGCCGATGATCTCGACACCGCAGGACGCCGATGGTCTCGCTGTCGCGGTCGGCGACCTGCGCAAGTCCTACGGCGAGGTCGAGGCGGTGCGCGGCGTCACCTTCGAGGTCGCGCGCGGGGAGGTGTTCTGCCTGCTGGGGCCCAACGGCGCGGGCAAGACGACGATCGTGGAGATCCTGGAGGGCTACCGGACGCGCACCAGCGGAGGGGTGCGGGTGCTCGGCTTCGATCCGGCCGGCGGGGCTCGGCAGATGCGCGAGCAGGTGGGGATCGTGCTGCAGCAGTGCGGGGTCCAGCCCGACCTCTCGGTGGCCGAGCTGATCGAGATGTATGGTCGCTACCACCTGCGCCAGCGTCCGGTCGACGAGGTCATCGAGCTCGTCGAGCTGACCGCCAAGCGCGACGTGCGCGCCAAGGCGCTGTCGGGCGGACAGCGCCGGCGTCTGGACCTCGCCCTGGCGCTGGTCGGCGATCCCGAGCTGATCTTCCTCGACGAACCGACGACGGGGTTTGATCCCGCGGCCCGCCGCGCGGCGTGGTCGACGATCCGCTCCCTGTGTCAGCTGGGCAAGACGGTCTTCCTCACCACCCACTTCATGGACGAGGCCCAGCATCTCGCCGATCGGGTCGCGGTCATGCGCGGCGGTGAGATCATCGCCGCCGGCCGGCCCGAGGAGCTGGGCGGCCGGGATCTGCGCCCCGCCGAGATCCGCTTCACCCTGCCCGCCGGGGTGACGCTGGACGACGTGCCCGAGCTGCCCTGCGAGCGGTGCACGCTTGATGCCCCGTCCGGAGCCGAGATCGAGGGGCGGGCGCTCGTGATCACCCGCGACCCCGTGCGCGCGACGCACATCCTCACCGGCTGGGCCCTGGACCATCAGGTGCAGCTGGGCCATCTCTCGCTCACGCAGCCCACGCTGGAGGACATCTACCTGGAACTGACGGGCTTCGAGGATCACGATGCCTGACCCGGTGACCGGTGTCTCGGACCCGTCGCGCGGAGGGTCGACACTGCGCCGGGACCTCGGACTCACGGCGTGGCAGGTCCGGTACGAGCAGCGCGCCTACTGGCGCAACCGCGGCCGCGGCGTGTTCACGTTCGCGTTCCCGCTCATGTTCCTGGTCATCTTCGCCAGCCTCGACAAGGGCCAGCACATCTCCAGCCGGGGCGGCATCCCCTACGACGACTTCCTGGTGCCCGGCATCCTCGCCTACGCGATCATCGCCACGACCTTCACCAACCTGGCGATGAGCACCGCGATCCTGCGTGACCAGGGGGTGCTCAAGCGGATGCAGGGCACGCCGCTGCCGCGCTGGGCCTACATCGCCGCGCGGATCGTCTCGACGTTCCTGGTCACCCTGGTGATGACGGTCATCGTGGTCGTCGCCGGCGCGCTGATCTGGAGTCTGCGGCTCCGCGCCGGAGCGCTCCCCGGCCTGATCGTGACCCTGCTGCTCGGCACCGCCGCCTTCACCACGATCGGGATCGGCATCACGCGCTTCATCCCCAACGCCGAATCCGGTCCGGTCGTGGTCAACCTGGTGGTCCTGCCGTTGACGTTCATCTCCAACATCTGGTTCCCCACCGATTCACTTCCCGCCGGGCTCAAGACGGTCGCCGCGATCTTCCCGATCAAATCCCTGGCCGACGCCCTTGAGTTCGTGTTTGACCCGCGCCGGACCGGCGCCGGGTTTGACGGCGCGGCGCTGCGGGACCTGGCGATCTGGACGGCGGTCGGGGTGTGGCTGATGATCAGCTTCCTGCGCCGTCCCCAGGGTGACCACATCGCATGAGACGTGAGCACGAATCCGGGAGTGCGGCTGAGAGGACTCGAACCTCCACGCCCGTGAGGGCACGGCGACCTGAACGCCGCGCGTCTACCAATTCCGCCACAGCCGCGGGGCGCATGACGGTAGCAAAGGTTCGGCCTGCGGCGAGACGCCGCGCCAGTCGATCCGGCCCCGCGCCGTCTCAGTCGGTGCGGTCACCCCACAGGATGACGTGGCCGGCAGCGGTTCATCCGGTGGACGGATGCCGGGAATGCGGAACGCGGCGATGCTGCGGCTGTCCATGACGAGAGGATCTCTGATGAGTCGCGTACCAAGACGTTTCCTGGCCCTGATCACCGGACTTGCCGCCGTCACGGCAGCGCTGAGCGGCGCGGCGACGGCACAGGCCAGGGAGGTCACGGTGTGTGCGCGGGGGTGCGCGTACCGCCAGCCGGCCGACGGCATCGCCGCCGCACGTGCTGGTGACGTCGTCACGCTCGGTCCCGGCGTCTACGCCGGCGGCTTCGCGATCGACAAGAACATCACCCTGAGCGGGGCGGGCGCGGGATTGACGACGGTCCGGGGCGGGGGGCCGGTGATCACGATCGGCGCCAACGGTGCCGCCGCGGAGCCCACGGTCACGCTGCGAGGACTGACCGTGACGGGCGGCCTGACGCGCTCGAGCACCGGCCAGACCGACTTCGCGCTGGGCGGAGGGATCTGGATCCCTCCGTCGGCCAACGGAGGCGTGGGCGCGACCGTGACGATCACCGCCAGCGCCGTGACGGGCAACACGGCCGCCCCCGCGGCCTCGGTCGATGCCGGCGCTGGCGTTCCGTGCAGCGACACCAGCGACTGTCAGTTCGCTCAGGCCGGCGGGGGAGGGATCGACAGCTGGGGAGACCTGACCGTCGACCACTCGCTGGTCAGCGACAACACCGCGGCCAGTCCGGCGACCAGCGACGCCGACGGAGCCGGCATCTACGGCCAGCAGGGAAGCCTGACCGTCCAGGACAGCGCCGTCACCCGCAACCAGGCGATCGGCGGGCCGACCACCGGCCGGTTCGCCGAGGGTGCCGGAATCATGTTCGACACCTTCTTCTCCGGCGGTTGTGTCGCGCCCGCGCCCGCCTGCACCGTCGTCATCGCCAACAGCACGGTGAGCCAGAACCGCAGTGCGTTGACCACCAACCTCCCGGCCTTCGCCCAGGGCGCGTTGATCGCCACCGGCGTCAACGCGGGCGGCGTCCACATCGGCGACGGCATCGCCACCACCGTGCGCAACAGCAATATCGTCGACAACACGGCGGTCGCCGCGAACCCTCAGGGCGAGGCCACCGCGATCGACGCCGCCATGCTCGTCGGCGACTCTCCGCTGACCATGCAGAACGTGCGCATCGCGGGCAACCAGACGCTCAACACGGTCGGCACCTCGACCGACATCGGCCCCGGTGGCAGCACGCTCGAGCTTGACGGCCCCGGCACCCTGACCGGCCTCGCGCTGGTGGACAACCTCTCCAGCGAGACCAGCGTCAGCGGCCTGGCCGGCGATACCGGCGCGCTGGCGGTGTTCAACTTCAACGACGACCCTGCGCTCGTCACGGTCCGTGATTCCTCGATCAGCGGAAACGTCGCCGAGGCCGTCAGCTCAAGCGGTCAGGCCACCGTCCAGGGCGCCGGGGTGTTCAACAACAGTCTGCTCAGCCTCGACGGGGTGACCGTCAACGACAACGCCGGACGCGCCAGCGGCCAGGGCGGCTCGGCGCAGGGTGGAGGCATCTGGAACGGCGTCGACCTCTCAGGTCCGCCGGTCCAGCTGACCCTCTCCCACAGCAGCGTGGTGGGCAACGCGCTCACCGCCAGCCCCTCCATCGAGCCCCAGGGTGGCGGCCTGTACACGACCAGCCCGGTCACGCTCGACCACGCGGTCATCGCGCTCAACCGCCCAGATCAGTGCGTCGGCTGCGCAGCCCCGGTCCAGGGCATGGCGCGCCGGGCACGCCGGGCGGCGGCGGTACCGAACCGGCTCAGTCGTAGATGACGGCGCGGCCCTGTCGTTTGAGGTCGGCCACGCGATCTTTCATCGCCTGCACCTGCTCGCTGGTGTGGCCCGTCCAACCCGTGAGCTCACCGACGATGCGGACGGGTTCGCGGGTGCGATAGGAGCGCGTCGGGTTACCGGGAAACTTCTTGTCGGTGACGTTGGGGTCGTCCTCAAGGACGCCGGTCGGTTCGACAATGTAGATGTGGCCGGGGCCCTCGCCGACGGCCAGCTCTGCTCCCCACGCGGCGGCGTCGAGCGTCTCGGTCACGTAGACGTGATTCATGACGCGACCCGGCTCGAAGTTCGACAGACGGCCGGGCACCAGAAGATCCCCGACTGCAAGGGATGCCTTGGTCCCGTGCAGCAAGGCTCCGGATTCGTGGACGGCAAACGGTGTCGGTCTGTTCGTCACTTGGGGTCTCCCGCGACGCCGGGTAGATGCCGCTTTGCGCAGGAGCGGTCACTCTGCCAGAGCGCCGTCCCGTGGAGCAAATGCCTTTGGCGATCCCGGCGTCGGCTAGCGTCGCGCGACTGACGGTCCCGGCTGTGTGGCGCACGGCCTCGACAT
>CAZZYU010000016.1:0-1577 GCA_964658375.1 uncultured Acetobacteraceae bacterium
CCGCGGGCGCGGGCAGTGCCGGGGCCGCGGACAGCGCCACCGGGGCGGGCAGCGCCGGGGCCGGCGTCTCGCCGCTGACCGCGCTCTTGAAGCCGCGCAGCCCTTCGCCCATCGACTTGCCCATCTCGGGCAGGCGCTTGGCGCCGAACACCATCAGCACCACGACGAGGACGAGTGCGATGTGCAGTGGATTATCGAGTCCGATCATCGGTCGACCCCTACTTCTTGATCAGCGGGCCGGCGGCGGCCAGCACCTGCGTCTTGGTCAGCGGCTTGTCGAACGCGCCGTTGGGGGTGATCTTCTCCCCGGTGAGGACCGCGATCGACGCGGCGTGGCGCGCCTCGACCTGCACGATCGAGCCCGCGGCGGCGAGCAGCGCCTTGCTCTTCAGCGACGGCCCGGCACCGTTGTAGGCGCCGACCCCGACGTTCTCCAGCGTGTAGGCGAGCTTGAGGAACGCCTTGGCGTTGGACACCGGGAAGACGAACGTCGGCTTCTTGACCGGCGTGCCGCCCGAGGCCGTGATCGCCTTGGTGAGCGCCGCGACGTGCTGGGCCTCCTCGTCGCCGAACGATGTCGCCAGCGACTTGGCCTGGCCGCTGAGGCCGACCGTCTTACCCTTGGACTGGTAGAAGTCGGTCTCCAGGTACTCCAGCGTGAGCGCGAAGTTCAGGATGTCGACGTCGGAGCTGGCGGTGGCGGCCAGGGCGTCGCCCACGAACGGGGCGATCGCCGAGACGCCGTAGACGGCGCCGGTGGCCAGCGCCCCCTTGAGGATGAAGCTGGAGCGCGTCAGGCCGTGAACCTCGACGGCGCCGAGCTCCGGGGTGTGTGGATCAGGTGTGGTCATGTGAGCTGTCCTCTTTCGTGACGGCCGGGGCTAGGCGATGAAGGGCTTGACGGCCTTCAGGACCTCAGCCATCGTCGCCGGCTTGGCGAACGCGCCGTTCGGGGTCGGGTCCTTCTTGGTGAGCAGGTTCAGGGTCGCGGCGTGGCGGGCCTCGATGCTGTGGATCGAGAGTGCGGCGGCCAGCACCTCGGCGCTCGTGATGTTGGCGGCCTGGCCCAGGTAGGCCGAGGCCCCCAGGTTCTCCACCGTCGCCGCGAGCGTGGCGACCTGCGAGGCCGAGTTGACCGGGAACTTGCCGGTCGGCTTGGCAGCCGGTGTGCCGAGGCTGGAGGCGACCTTGTGCAGCGCGGCCACGTGGTCGGCCTCCTCGGCGCCGAAGGTCTTCAGCGTCGACAGGGTCGCGCCCTTGAACAGCCCGCTCTTGGCCACCTTGGCGTAGAACTCGGACTCCAGGTACTCCAGGGTGAGCGCGTAGTTGACGATCGCCAGGTCGCCGGTGTTCGCCGCGGCGGTCGCCGACGAACTCGTGGTGGCCGCGGCGCTCGAGGTCGCCGTAGAGCTCGATGAGGAGCTCCCGCAGGCCGCGATGAACGCGGCGAGACCGGTGGCGGCCGCGCCGGCGCCGATGCGCTTGCCGGCCATGGTCAAAAAGCGCTTGCGCTCGACGTCGTCGCGAGCCAGGCGCTGCACGACGCCCGTTGCGGGCGCGTCCTCCGGCGTGGTGTA